>NZ_JCACKO010000157.1:0-92371 GCF_059505445.1 Brasilonema angustatum
CAACAAATAACTCCGCCTACACAACAACAAATAACTCCGCCTACACAACAACAAATAACTCCGCCTACACAACAACAAATAACTCCGCCTACACAACAACAAATAACTCCGCCTACACAGCAACAAATAACTCCGCCTACACAGCAACAAACTCAATATCAGTTAATACCTAACTATGTTGGGATAGGTGGTAATTTTGGATTGAGTGGAGATACTGCTTTAGGTGAAAATGCCTTTACTGTCTTCGGTAAAATTGGTTTAACAAAAAACTTCTCTTTTCGACCTGCTGTTGCGGTCAGTGACAAAGCTGTATTTCTTCTACCTGTAACAATTGACTTTCCAGTGGAATCATTCACAGAACTTGGAGAATCCAAAATAATAGCAGTTCCTTATATTGGAGGGGGAGCAGCAATTTCTACAAGTGGAGGTGATTCCGTCGGATTTCTTCTCACCGGTGGTGTAGATGTACCATTATCACGTGAATTTACTGCAACTGCTGGATTAAATGTTGGCTTCTTCGATCAAACAGATGTTGGGTTAGTGTTAGGAATTGGATACCACTTTTAAGAGCGTTTGTACTTAACTGTATCTGGAATCCTTAGTAGCGAAATCGCATCAAAATGACAATTATAGACGAAAGTCGAATAAGTCTGGAATGTATTTTCTCTTATGCTTATCTTAAAGCACAGTACAATAATCCATCAAAACTAGTGGTATGTGTAATTAATTTCACGCTTACGTAGACGTTACATGTCAAAGTCTCTACAACAATTTATAATTTGGAAATAGTATTTTTTGATACTTAAATGCTTGATATATAACGATGAGCGCAACGACTACCAGCAATCAGAACGTTGATAATCATGCGTATATGACGATCGCCTTAAGCCAGCTTAGGGAGACTTTGCTGAACCACGCTGATCCAAGTTTGCTGGAGGAGGATATTACACATGGGGAAAGTCCAGTAGCGAAAGATTTAATAGATTCGATTACATCCGCTGAACCGTCTGCGTTAGATAGACTTTGTGCGACTTTTGGTTTAAGTGATTTTGAACGAAATTTACTGCTGTTATGTGCTGGTGTAGAACTTGATGCGAGTTTTCCAATACTTTGCGCTGCTGCTTGTGGAAATGCACAGCGTACTTATCCGACTTTTGGTTTGGCGATGACGGTATTGGAAGGTATGCACTGGGGCGCCTTTACTCCGGCTGGTTCATTACGCAGGTGGAAGTTAATCGAAGTGGGTTCTGGAAGTGAGTTGATGAGTAGCCCTTTGCGGATTGATGAACGGATACTGCATTATTTAATGGGTGTACAGCATTTAGATGACCGTTTGTTGGGAATAGTCGAACCTGTAGGGGCGCCTTCTGATTTAGTTCCCTCTCACTCACAAATCTCGGAAAAAATGGTAGCTGCTTGGTGGGTAGAGATTCATGATTTTCTCAAGCTGCCAATATTACAGTTATGTGGAAATGAGGTAGCTAGTAAACGTCCAATTGCAGCTCTAGCTTGTCACTATTTGGAATTAAACTTATATGCAATTGCTGCTCATGCTTTGCCAACAACTCCCAGTGACCTCAAACAATTTAAATTACTTTGGGAGCGGGAAGTGTCACTAGCTAATTGTGCGCTGTTAATTGACTGCGATGACTTGGAAGGTGCAGATACCGGAAAAGAAGGAACGATTACGTATTTATGCGAGTGGATGCGTTCTCCGGTAATTCTTACTACTACCGAACGCAAGCGATCGCGATTAAGACCATTACTAGTTTTTGACATCGAACGTCCGACAACAAAGGAGCAGTACACTATTTGGGAACAAGCATTGGATGGCACGTCTGAATCTATTAATGTTCAAGTCGATAACTTAGTATCTCAATTCAATCTCAGTGTTCCGGTGATTCAAGCGGCTTGTTCTCAAGCTAGCGTTCAGTGGCGTCAGCAAGAGTCAGAAGTTGCAGAAAATATAGAACCCACAACAGATTTTAACTATCTTCTCTGGGATACTTGCCGTGCGCAAGCTCGTCCGAAATTAGATGATTTAGCACAGCGAATTGATTGTGCGGCGAATTGGGAAGATTTGGTATTGCCAGAATCTCAGATACAAGTTCTTAGAGATGTTGCCATGCAGGTTAAGCAACGAGCAAAAGTATACGATCGCTGGGGTTTTGGAGGCAAAAGCAAGCGAGGATTGGGGATTAGCGCATTGTTTGCTGGTGTCAGTGGTACAGGTAAGACAATGGCAGCAGAAGTACTCGCACGGGAGTTACGATTAGATTTATATAGAATTGATTTAAGTGCAGTAGTAAGTAAGTATATTGGGGAGACAGAGAAAAACCTCGGTAGAGTATTCGATGCAGCTGAGTTGGGAGGTGTAGTATTACTATTTGATGAAGCCGATGCTTTATTTGGTAAACGTAGTGAAGTTAAAGATTCTCATGACCGTCACGCCAATGTCGAGGTAAGCTATTTACTACAGCGTATGGAAAGTTATCGAGGGCTTTCTGTATTAACAACTAATTTAAAAAGTTCATTAGACCAAGCATTTCTTCGTCGTATTCGCTTTATTACCCAGTTTCCTTTCCCAGATTCGACTCAAAGGGCAGAAATTTGGCGGCGGATTTTTCCAAAGTCTACACCAACTGAAGGTTTAGATTATCAAAAGTTGGGACAATTGAATGTCGCAGGAGGTAATATTCGCAGTATTGCATTGAATGCTGCATTTTTAGCAGCAGATGCTAACGAGGCAGTGACAATGTATTATATGTTGCAGGCAGCTAAGAGCGAGTATATCAAATTAGAGCGATCGCTTACTGATACTGAGGTTAAAGGTTGGGTTTGAGCTTCTAGTTTGGGTATTTTTTTATTTGCAAGTCCCTGATGCAAGAGTACTCTCCCGAATCCACAGGTAAAATCCCTCAGCATCTGCCCAACCTAGTTCTTATGAAAATCCAAATATAATTAAAATAAACTGAAAATGCAAATAAAACATTACTAAAGGTGAATACTGTGGATAATTGGAACATTTTATTAGAAAGTACAGCCGATGGCTCTACTGTAGCTACTGTCCTAGAAATTCCTAATTGCCAAACTACAGATGAAACTAAACAGGGCGCAGTTGAGAAAGTTCAGCAGCTATTACAGAAGCGTCTAGCAAAAGCGGAAATTATTAAGATTCCGGTGCCTGTACAAGCATCTACCTCAGATCACCCTTTGATGAAATTTGCTGGAATTTTTAAAGATGATCCAGATTTTATGGAAATCATCAAAGAAATAAGAGCAGAACGCGAACAAGACAGCGATATATGAGCTTCTGGATTCTCGATACTGACCATGCCTCATTGTTTCTAGCTGGAAATAAGCCAATAATTGCCTCTGTTGCAAAATATTCTAATGATGTAGCAATCACCGTAATTACCGTGCAAGAGCTATTTAATGCCTGGGTTGGGAGATTAAATGACCCTGCACAAGCGCCAAAGCTTATTTACCTTTACACCAAGCTGTGGGAAACTACAGAGTTTTTCAAGGTGATAACCGTTTTAAACTTTGACCTAGATGCCGAAAACTGCTATCAAGTTTTACGGCAAAACTCCAAGGCTCTAGCAAAAAAGAAAATTGAAAAAGATTTACGTATTGCGTCCATAGCTCTGGCTCTTGACGCAACGATAGTCACACGCAATTACAAAGACTTTTCCCAAATTCCAAACCTCAAGATAGAAAATTGGGAAGAGTGAAAGTTAATTTTAAGTAATTTAGTTTCTTCGTTAGCTATAAATAAAGATACTTACTTTTGGTAATGAATACTACAACAGTACCGCACGCAAGCTCGTCCGAAATTAGATGATTTAGCACAGTGAATTGATTGTGCAGCGAACTGGTCCGATTTAGTATTGCCAGAATCTCAGATACAAGTTCTTAGAGATGTTGCTGTACAAGTTAAACAACGAGCAAAGGTTTATGAGCGCTGGGGTTTTGGAGGTAAAAGCAAGCGAGGATTGGAGATAAGCGCTTTGTTTGCTGGTCTTAGTGGTACTGGTAAAACAATGGCTGCTGAAGTACTCGCGCGAAAATTGCAATTAGATTTATACCGGATTGATTTAAGTGCAGTAGTTAGTAAGTATATTGGGGAAATAGAGAAAAATCTTGGTAGGGTATTTGATGCGGCAGAGTTAGGAGGTGTAGTACTATTATTTGATGAGGTAGATGTTTTGTTTGGTAAACGTAGTCAAGTAAAAGATTCTCATGAGCGCCACGCCAATGTCGAGGTAAACTATTTACTACAGCGTATGGAAAGTTATCGAAGATTTTCTGTATTAACAACTAACTTAAAAAGTTCAGCGTACATCTATTTTTCTGTTGGCTATGTGCGTTACTTTTTTTCCTCTCCATACAAGTTTGGCGATCGCACTACACGATTTGCAAGCTCTCACATTCCCGTTTGTTCACGAGCTTTGGTTTGTCGCTTTTTTTCCACTCTTCGTCCCAATATACCCCTTTGTATGGGCGCTATTCGCTCCGACCTCCCCTCACTCGTGCCTTTTCTTCCTACCGAGTTCTAGTTTCTTCTCTCAAGTTTCCCACCATCTCCTTTTTATCGCTCCGACATGTTCCTCACAATTTTTCTTTTTGATCGCGTCCTTGGTATAGTCCGCAATTTCGCCTATCTTCCTCTTCCATGTTTACAACGGTAGCGTCAGTTTCTACACCATTTTCTGCCTCATCCCGACTGGTGGCTCAAGCTTTATTTTTTCTCTTCAAACTTTATTTTTTCTCTCTTTCTTTTTTCTGTTTAAAAAATTTTTTAAAGTCTGTAATTTCTTGGATTTCCTGTGGTAAACTAAGCTCTTCTTTTCTTAAATTACCCGTGACCGCTGTTTCAAAGTCGTTTTTCCCTGGCTCTAATCCCGCTCGACGAACATCCTGTTCATTAAAACCAGTCCTCTTCAACGCTGCGTTCGTTTCCTCTCTTTGCTGTGCCCGGGTGGCTGGCAACGGTTCGCTCGCACTCCTCTCTAATGGCTTATGTCTTTGTCTCCTCTCGTAATCTAATTGATAGTTTAACTGTTTTCCTAATCTCGTCTCCATCATTTTCTCATCATCGTTTTGGAGTGCTGCTGTCTCAGTTGTGATGATGTCTTTTTGTGACCCTTTATATGCGGCTGGCATCCGGCCCGCCGTATCTTTATTTCCATATGCTCCATCTCGGGTGGTATTTGAGTCAAATAAATATCCGCTCTCTTCTGCCATTATCTGACCTGCACCTGCCCCCATCCCCCTGGTCATTTCCGATACACTTACAGCAGCTCGCTTGTTCCTTGCGCTAGAGTCTGTGCTGTTATAGTGCGCGTTCCCGTATATATTATTATCAGCCTTTTTGCTGTAATCACTCTTATTTGGTCCGCCGTGAGCTATTATACTCGAAAAAGGTGTCTGCCCTTTTGGGCTCCTGGCTGCATTTTCACTGCGTGTATTATTACTATATGGTGAACTATAGACCTTTCCTACCTTTTTGTTTTCCTGGTCTAACAATTGCATTTTCTCCACGTTTCCACTCTGATTTTTCACTTGGCGGGCTCCTGCAGCCAAAATCTCCCTATTGTTGCGGATTGGTGTATCCGTATATCCTTTGGAGTTTTTCTGCCCCTGAGGGGGCAACTCCATCCGCTCCGCTGCCCTATGCGTTCCTCTCATATATTCCGCGACCTGCCTATTCGCATCTATGTGTCTCGCATCTCCATGTTTGTCTATGATATGGCTTTGCGCTTTGTCCCATGGTTGACCTGTTTCTTGCCACCTCCCTGCATACTTCTGCCGTAAAACTGCCGGGTCCCTTTCCTCTCCATTCTCTGCCTTTTGAATCGGTGTCATCCTGCCAAGGTTTCCCGCATCCGACGCAAAATTTCTCTCTTTACCGAGTTTTTTGGCTGCATCCACTTCGTTTTCTGCGCTTTTGCCCTTTTCGTCCGTAGGAAACTGCTTTTTACTTAAGTGATGACCGTAGCGCTCTGCTTCCTTCAACGATGCCTTCAAATCTGGCGGCTGTGACTTGAGAGCCGATTCCGACTGCACAACAAACGGGCGCGACTGGTACATCGGCTTTGCTTTTGCCGTGGTATCGGGTGTCTGTTCCCTTGTTGTCTTGTTGCGGGCGTGCATCTGGCTTTTCATCGCGAACTCCTATCCATTTTTCCTATGTTTTTTTACCTAGTTTCACTCGAAATCTCTTCAGGCATTGCTAAAATCTTTACCCTTTAAGCAGATAATATTTTCGACTTTCTCCTGCGTATCTTTCCTTTGAGTCAGAAGTTTATTTTGCATATATTTAAAATAAAATAATTACATATTCTCAGTTTACCGACTTTGCAGTCGTTGTCGTAAATCTAAATTTATCATTGCATTTTTTGCAAAATCAATTGTTCACCACCCTGTTTAGCAACTATTGCCGGGTCTAAATTCAGCCTTCCTCGAAGGTATTCCTTCACTTGTCTATCTTCGTTAACTACTTGGTCACGAACTAGCTCTGCTGCATCTTTTAATTTGACTTGCTGCTTACTATCTTCTCCTTTGCTACTTTCAGATTTATCTGTTTCGCTTACAGGAATTTTAACCGCACGCTGGGTAGTGGCAAATCTTTTGTTATTACCCAACATATCCATCGCTTCTCTCTTTGCTAAAGATTGACCGTGCGTTCCCACTTTCGGACTTGGAGCGCTTTTATTTTCATTGTAAGTAGAAGGAGGAGCAACAAACTGTTTCTCTTGATTGTTCTGTTGGATACCACCACCCGAACCTGCTAAATTACTCTGAGTTGGTTTATTTAACAATCTACTAACTTCGGGGTCTTGAGATTGCGATGATTCTTCTTTTGCTTGATTGTCCGAAATCTTACTTTTTGCAGGTGATGTTAAATGCTCATCCAAATTTTGCTTTTTCTCTTTATCTTTTGATTGGGAAGTTTCCGTTGCACTTTTCATTTCTTCATTAAAGTGTTCTTTTGGTTCAGTCTCAATCTTTGGATCTTTTTGATGTTTTTTATTAAAGCTTTTTAACGAACTAGCAACACCCAAAACCTGTTTTAATTCTGAATTATGACTTTTCCCGTCATGTGGAAACGAGGGAGTAAAACCTAACCCCTTAGCCCCCTTTCTTTCAAGAGAGGGGGGAGAATTTAAAGCCTTTTCTCTATGAGGGGAGAGGTTTGGAGAGGGGTTTTTAGCAACCTGTGATAAGTTAGGTACAGAATTATTCTCATTCAACTTGCTTAATTCTAAATTTATACCCGACGTTAGCTTTTCTTCCTCCTCTTCCACCGAGAGCATTTGTATTGGCGCCATCGTAGTAAGACCTGCACACTGAATTGCATCAAGGTGATGACCGTAACGTTCTGCCTGACTTAAAGATGTTTTTAAGTCTGGTTGCTGGGAAGTCGTCTTTAATTGCATAATAAACGGGCGACCTTGAAGCATTCCCGAATTAAGATTAGTTAGGGAATGCAGCGTTTTTTTCTTATTTCTTTCCTTGCGCTGGTACACTCGGCTATATATACAGATACTTTGACTAAGCTTTAATCATTAATACTCTATTTCTTCTATCTTAAAACCATTATTAAGTAAGTCAACACAAAAGATTAGACTTAAGTCTAATCTTTTGCAGGATTTTCAGCAAATCAATTGAGCTATAATTTCGGGTATTGCAATTCAATTATAATTTAGAATTTCATCTCACTAGTTTTGGATACTTGGTAGTAAGCAATTTATCGCTTATGTAAGCAGGTCGCTCCGATTAATATATTTATTGTTCAATATTATACCTATAATCAACAATGAATACTCAAAAACTTCTTCAGAAAAAGTCTACCTCAACAGACACTGCAACCTCAGATAATCAATTTGAAGGTCGTGGGTTTGCCGTGCAAAGTAAGTCAGATGCTCAGCACTCAGACTTAAATACTCAACTAAAACAGGCAAAACGTTTTGGTCACAGTATCACCCAAATGAAGTCAGAATCTGCTCAACCTTCAAAACAAAACCAAACTAATCAAAATTCATCCTCTGGTGCTCGTGGTTCGATGCCTGCACCAGTTAAGTCAAAGATGGAAAATTCTTTTGGAACAAGTTTTGGCGATGTCAGTATCCATACAGACAGCCCTCAAGCCAAATCAATGGGTGCTTTAGCTTTTACTCAAGGCAATAATGTTCACTTTGCCCCTGGACAATATAACCCGCAAAGTTCTTCAGGGCAAGCTTTGTTAGGACATGAACTTACGCATGTCGTACAACAAAGAGCCGGAAGAGTCGCTGTACCACACCAAAGTAAAGGTGCCCCTATCAATGCTGACCCCAGTTTAGAAACAGAAGCTGACCAAATTGGAGCAAGAGCTGCCAAGGGTGAGCAGGTACAAGTTCCTGGCGCAACTAGCAGCTTCAAAACTATCCCGCCAATCCAAAATAGCACCGAACCCGTTCAGTGTTTCTTACCCTTGTTAATGGGTGGGTTAAGCGCCTTAGGAGGAATGATGGGCGGTGGCGGTGGTCAACAAGGTGGTGGAGGTATGATGTCAGGTCTCGGTGGAGCGCTTGGCGGAATGCTTGGTCCGCTTGGAGGAATGGCTGGCAGTATGTTAGGTGGTGTTGCAGATAGCTTTATGGGTGGTGGCGGTGGTGGCCAACAGGAAGAAATGATGTAATTACAAATTTGTTTTTGGTGCGTGAAAAATAATGTAGAGACGTTCCATGGAACGTCTCTACACGTTTAAATTCGGTCGATGTCTATTATTTAATTGTGATTCTTGGTGAGTCATATTCCCCGCTTGGGTTTTTGGATAGTGCACTCTCTGCTCCATCTACCTTTACCCGCACTAAGTACTCTCCTGGTTTGATGTTTTTAAGAGGTACTGTGATAGTGTCAGTATCTTCTGTTTGTGCTGGTGCTAATAAAGAGTACGCGATCGCCTCATTATTTGATATTCGATTTAGTTGTAATATAACTCTTTGGTCTTTACCAACTTTTGGACTAAATTTAACGCTGATGTCTATTGAGCGTAAATCCCCATTATTACTCTGTAGAGACTGTACTGTACGTGTCTCTACGGTAATTTTTGGATGTAGCACAAATGCCATAACATTTGATTCGACGAGATTATGTTGCTCTGTACTTCTCATCGTTTCATGTATAATTTGTACAGTGTGCACACCTGCGCGTAATGGAGGTACTTGTAGACTTACTTGTGTATCTTGAACATCAAAAGGTGTAAATAATTTATCTATATTACTCAGTCGAACTTTGGTAATATCACCGCGCAGTCGCTTACCCCGAATTAATAGTGTACTGCCTACAGTAATATTAGCTCCTGCTTGTGAAGAAGGCGTTGTTATTTGTTCGATACTTGGTTCTGATAACACCAAGTTAAGAACCTCTGATTTATCGGTACTATCACTCTCTATCAGAACCATTGACACCTGATAAGTAGCCGAAGGGCGATAATTCGTTTGCAGGGCAGACCAAATTCTGGAAGTTTCTTCCATATTCAAGAATGCTGGACTAACTTTGATTTGCCCAACTTTAAGAGCTAGATTAGATACAGACAAACCTGTAATAGCTTGTGAAAATACACCAGACGTACTTGTCTCGGCTGCATTTTTCAAAGCATTTTCTATAGTTTCAGATGTAATAGTAGGTAATTTATGCAACATTTGCATTGCATACCCCAGTAAAATCTCCGCTTGAAAATCTTTGGGACCGTAAGCCGTTAATACATAGTGTAGGTCAAGAGCTAAGGGTGGATTGGTCGAGTATGTGTTGCTGGTGCTATAAGGACTGCGGTATTCTTGAGATATCCAATCTACGTTACGATTTTGCGTGACGTGATATAAAAAAAGGTTGATTTGCGCACGCTCGTCAGTTCCCACTTGAATTTTATCTGGTGGCAACGCCGTTACAAGTACATCACCAACACTCGCTGCGATCGCGTCACTTACTAAACCATTTTCCAGCAGGTTTTTTATCACTGCTGTGACGGTGGCTATAGAGAGCGCATTACTCATCCTGCTTCCTCATGGCAATCCCCCAATTCATCATACCTGAGACTATAGCAATCCTATTTGAGTTCCAAATGCTAGCTATCAGAAACCCGGTTTCTTAAAGAAACCGGGTTTCTCGGCATTCAGTTTAATTTTTCTTACAAAAATAGACTTATTTTAAGAATAATTGTAGATTGGCCACGCATTTTGGACACATTTTGTGATTTAGACGATAGTATAATGTCAAATCTATATAGAATATATTAGTATCGTATTAACTAAATTCTAAATTATTATTAGTATAGTTTATTAATTATCTAACTATGTTAATACATTTAGGTTGATCAAAAAACTTTATTAAAAGACAGGATGGGTTTCCCTCAATGAACTCACCACCATCAAATAATTCTTGGATAAATCGCTTGATTGGTGATAACCAGCGTTATCGTTTAGAGAAACGGTTAGGTGGAGGTGGTATGGGAGAAGTCTTCCTTGCCACAGATACGCGGGTTGGTAAAGATGTAGCCCTTAAACTGCTTAAAGACAAATTGGTTGCATCTGGCGAAATGAGAAAACGCTTTGAGCGGGAAATTGCAATTTGTGCTGCCCTACAAAGCGACCATATCATCGAAATTAGCGACTGTGGTGTGACTACAGAAGGTTATCCATTTTATGTCATGGAGTACCTGCAGGGGCAAACACTACGTCAACTGCTGATGCGCGAAAGACAATTACCACCGGAACGTGTGGTAACAATTATGACACAGGTGTGCAAGGGTTTGCAGCTTGCCCACCGAGGGGTAGTCATGCAACGCAATGGTAAGACCACAGAGCGCATCAAGGTTATTCATCGCGACTTGAAACCAGATAATATTTTTTTAGTTCCTACAGATTTTGGTGAGTTGGTAAAGATTTTAGATTTTGGGATTGCTAAAATTTACAATGAGTCTTCCGAGTTAACAAATATCACTAAAACTTTTATTGGCACGCTTCGCTATTCGTCACCCGAACAAATTCAGAACCAAAAAAATATAGATGTAACTGCTGATATTTACAGTTTGGGAATCATTCTTTATGAAATGCTTAGTACCGCAGACCCTTTTGGGTTAAGCATTCAAGGTAATAATATCAGTGAATCTTCATGGTTACTGGCTCATAGCTACGAACCACCTAGACCATTAAGCGAACAACCAGGGTGTGAGCAATTACCTTCAGAATTAGAAGCTGTGGTGATTAAATGTCTGCAAAAAAATCCAATCAACCGCTTTCAATCAGTGCAAGAACTCGGTCAAGCATTGGAAGCGGCTATTAAACCCGTAACGAAAATTACTATTAAAAATACAACAATTGTTCAACCAGTATCACAGCAACTGCCTGGTAGTTCGGATGGCGAAACTGCTGCCAAACCAATTCAAGCATCAAACGATGAGACAGTTGATAGAACACCACAATCATCACCGCAAAACAAACCTCAACCAGGTTCTCAAGATATAACAATTAATAAACCATTGCAACCGCCGTTATTACAAACACCTCAACCCGGTTCCAATGAGGAAACAATTAACAAACCATTGCAACCACCACCGCACCAACCTGTATCTAATCCACCTCCACAGCAGGCACCCGAAGGTACTATTGCACAGATGCGACCTTCTAATACTCCACAGCCGACACCCGAAGGTACTATTGCCCAGATCCGACCTTCTAATACCCCACACCAGGCACCCGAAGGTACTATTGCCCAAGTCCGACCTTCTAATACTCCACAGCCGACACCCGAAGGTACTATTTTTCAACCGCGTGCTAGTAGCGGTGACAGACAACCACCAGATAAAACCTTATTTCAACCGCGACCCGATACCAATCCTAGTGGACAACAGGTTGTCGATAACACGATTATGCAACAGCAACCTCGTGCTACTAATAGTCAGCATTCGACAAATATACCCCAGAATACACCTGAAAGTACAATATATCAACAACGACCTGTTTCTAATCAAGGGCAACAGCAGATACCAAAACAAACAATCTTTCAGCCAAAAAAAGATCAAGCAACACCTCAAAAAAAATCTCTCAACACCTTGCTGATTGCAGGTATTACTTTAGCGAGCGTAATAATATTAGGTATTATTTTTTACTTTATTTTTAGTAGAATTAGCAATAATGATAAAAGGACACCGACATCTATTATATTGAAGGTAAATCTGAGCAGTTAAGTAGGTGTAGCGAACTGCAAACATCGGGAGATGAAACTGCAAACAAGTCAAAATTGAAACCACATTAACTGCAAATAAGAGGGGTCTCAAAACCACATTATCTGCAAATGATATCATGTTCGGTAAATCACTTACGATTAAGCTCCAATTTGAATCCACCAATGAAAGCCTGTTAACCCTTGAATCAAATCTTGCTGCTGAAGTAAAGATTGACACCGATGAAATAAAATTTCCTCCAAATCATCAAGTGTCTCAAATGTTCGATTAGCGATTGGTTCGTTTACCAAAGTCCACAATCTAACTGAAGAGTTGTAACTCGGGTGAATGGGAGGGCAAAAATGTCAAATGCAGCCCGGACGGAAGTTCTAGTTCTTTACTGGTATGCCATCCAGCTTGGTCAACAGCTAAAAGAATGTGTTTGTTCGCACCTAAACTGAATTCACGAGCAAAATCTGCTAAAACCTGATTAAAAAGTTCTGTATTTACATAAGGAAGAATCCACCAATAAGTTTCTCCAGTTTGGGGATGTACAAATGCATACAACCATAACCACTTGTATCTCCAGTTAACATTGGCAATTGGTGTTTCGCCTTCAGGAACATAGACGTAGTCGTTTTATTGGCTTGAGTCCTAAACGATGTTCATCTTCGCACGCCTCGTTCAACTTCCGCTTCTGGGTAAGCCGCTTTGAGTAACTTCTTCGGCTAGTTTTTTTTCCAAGCTTCTTGCTCAAAATGGTCACTTTCTATGTGAGATGGGCGAGGTACTCGTAGCCTAAAAGTCATCTGTCGTAATATCTCCCATCCCCTGTATCTACTAATCTTTTTCCCAATGACTTCACTCAACCAATCCGCAACTTTTCGCCCATTCCAGAATCCCCCATCTGGGGCGTTTGACTGCAAAGCTTGCCATAGCTGTGCTTGGTGAATGTCATCTATTAAGGGAGTTGCTCCTTGATTTTCACAACGGCGTTAAGCGTAGCTCTGCCGTAGGCAATCGCCTAATCCTTCAACGCCAAATTCGTTATACCTTTTTACCAGTGCGTATATCCATGTTCTGCTATAGCCTGTGAGTTCCTCAATTTCTTCCGTTTTTTTCCCTTGTGCTAATAACCATATAACTTGATATTGACGTAAAGTCTGCCGGGGGAAGCTTCCCCCGGCGAGCTTTACGACTTTCTACCCCGGTTTTCGCTTGACGGTAGAGTTGTTCTAACTCAGAAATCTTTAAATGTGTGGTTATACTTATCCGTTTTGGCATATTTCATAGTTGCATTTCTTAATTTTATCATAAGCGATTATGCGAACATGATATGAAACCACAATCGCTGCAACCAAACCACATTATTTGCAAACAAACACTGATTTACTGCAAATAGCCGGAAAGCCGTAGCCCGAGGAACTTCCAAGCAATAAAATCACCAACTGCAAGAATGATAATCATTGTTAGGCTGGAGAAGTAGAAGCAGCGGTCGGCTGCTTCTACTTCTCCTTTTTGTAGTAAATTCAATTTGGAACGGAATTTTTGGGTGTTGCGAGTGTTGATAGAATTAACTGATTCAGCCAAAAAATTGTTTAACGAAACAGCAAGCCAACTCAAAGGAGCAGCACGACGGCGGTTTCAAGCACAAGTCGTGATGGAATTAGGTTACGGAGGCCAACTGCTGGCTCAAAAAGAATTGGGGTGGGATAGAAATACTATCCGTAAAGGAATCAAAGAACTAACAACTGGGATTACTTGTGTAGATAATTATTCTCTAAAAGGGCGCTGGAAAGCAGAAGAACACTTACCAACCCTTTTAGAGGATATCAAGAAATTGGTTGATTCACAAAGCCAAACCGATCCAAGCTTTAAAAGTCAAAGGCTGTATACGCGACTAACTGCAAGTCAAGTGAGAAAGCTATTAATTGAGAAGTTCGATTATAGTGATGAACAGTTACCGACCGAAGAAACAATTCGCGTTAAATTGAATTATTTAGGTTATCGACTCAAACGAGTAGCAAAAGTTCTTCCTCAAAAAAAATTCCAGCAAACTTAGCAATCTTTGAGCAACTAGCGGTAGTTAATCAATCAGCTTTAGATGATAAAAGCATTTTACGTCTTAGCCTTGATGCCAAAGCTCGTGTGAACATTGGGTCTTTTGATAGAGGGGGCAGAAATAGAGCTTTTACCGAGACTGAAGACCATGATTATAACCTAAAAACAACTGTAACTCCTTATGGGATATTTCTTCCAGAGTTAGATGAACTATTTTTATACTTTACAGAGTCTCAGGTAACGAGTGATTTTATTGTTGATATATTGGAGGATTTTTGGGAAAGTGAAAGTTGGCGATTTTCAGATATAAAAACACTTATTCTTAATCAAGATAATGGAGGAGAGAATAATTCTAGACGTACCCAGTTCATGAAGCGTATAGTGGAATTCGCTCAATCTAACCAACTTAATATACTTTAGCCTACTATCCACCCTATCACAGTAAATATAACCCAATTGAGAGAACATGGGGGATACTAGAGAAATATTGGAATGGTAGTATTTTGGATGAAGTAGAGACAGCTTTAAAATTTGCTCAAAATATGACATGGAAAGGAAAGCATCCTGTAGTTAAATTAGTAACTCAAACTTATGAAACTGGAGTTAAGCTTACCAATCAAGCTATGTCTGCTATTGAAAAACAAGTAGCCCGTCTCACTAATTCTACACATGAAAAGTTTCCCAATTTAGGTAAGTGGTTTGTTGATATCTGTTGTGGAAGCACCTAATTTAAATCATCATTACTAGAATATTTTGACTCTTTAATTATCAATATTAATTATTACCATGCACCTTACATTTATTAAAGAGTGCAAAGCTTTTCATGAATATTTAAGGAGGAGAAAGGGGTTGGCAACCCCTTTCTCCTCCCCCTAAAAATAATTCTCATTATTTTCTATACTTGGCTTCTTAGTTTTTGTTGATTAATTTATTTTTTGGAAGTCCCTGAAGTGAGATAACGACATGACTGACAGGCAAGCAGCAGATGCAGTGCGCGGTCGAATTGATTGGAAGTACCCACTTTCTCTAGAACTAACCGACCCCGGCTTTGATTTTAGCGTGCTATGCGAATTTAAAGGGCGACTAATAGCGGGGGGTGTTGAACAAAAATTACTGGATATTTTATTAAGTAAGTCGTGGTGAAATTTTATAAGTATGTAACAAAAAATTAAGCAGAAGAATTAGAGTGAAATCTTACACGGTGTGTACTGTAATTTCCTTTTTCTCCTCTTGTTTGAACTCCATCAATGACGGCATAGGCAAGATCTAACTCGTCGTCAAAACTTTTAGAAGCTAGTTGATCTTTTTTCAGGTGTTGCCATTCCAATTCAATCGGGTTCATCTCTGAGCAATATTTGGGTAGAAAAAAGATGTACAAACCCATGTCTTCCCACTTTGACCATAATTGCTGAACTTCTTTACACCGATGTATCGGCCCGTTGTCCTGGACGATGACTCTGATGCGTCCTGTTTTTTGGGCAATTGCGGCTTCCTGCTCCATCATCTGGATATAAGTTTTGCGTGAAACACCGCCAATCACCAGTCCGTACACAAAGCTAATTAGAGGCTGAAGAAAACCAATAATGCTCAACCTTCGTCCCCGGCGTTGACTCTGCTCCAAGCGTTTTTGCACAGCGAGAAAGTAGTAACTGTAACTCGGTTCTCCCTGTGCGCAAAATCCTGATTCATCCAAATACTTTAAGTCTATTTCCCCAGCCGCCGCAGACAATTTCAGCATTTCTAGGTCTGCCTGTTTGAGTTGCTGTACTAGCAGATCTTGTTTTCCCTTGTGGCAATTTCATTGTTCGCTTCCAGATAATCCCTTTTTTTTAGTACCTGCCTTAGCCAGTCAGGACTTAACTTTACTGAGCGTTCTTTTTCTAATTTTTGGGCTAACTGAACGCTGTTATATGTGCGTGGTTCTTTTTCCAAACATTCTTCCAAGAACACCATGTCAGCTTCCGTCCACCTTGGTTTTCCTCCTCGCCCTGGTTTAGACCACAGCCCCTCCACCCCTAGCTTTTTCCATCTATGCAAAACTTCTCTTACTGTTTGGGCTGTCCAGTTAAAGTGAGCGGCTATCTTCTCCACGTACCAACCATGTGCGCTCAACCTGACTACTTCTGCTCGGTCTTTTACTTTCTGGGGTACATCTGCCGTTCTCAGATTGAACAAAGTTTTATCTTGCTCAAAAGTCAGAAATACCCTTAAACGGCTGCCCATATCCCTGTTACCTTGGTAGACCATTGTACGTATTTACTTATCTTTACACAGTTTGGTTTTTTCACCTCGTTCTACTTAAAGCAGTTTCAAGAAAAAGGTATTATAAAATACAAAGGAAAACAGCGCACTGATTCAACTCATGTGCTGGCGGCAGTATTTCCTTCTTATTGCTAATAATTGAAAATGACTTGGATGTGTTATGTCATAGTCTTCACACTCTTTAAAATATTTTTACTGGATTTCCAATACTGCTTATCTAAATTCTTATACCAGCTACATATCTCTGACAATAAAGCAACATGAGATTTGGCATTCGTCAAGAACGATATAACATCACATCCAACCTTTGGGACTTCTTCCCTTAAACTACATAACTCAGATTCCAAATTATTCCTATCGCTATTATCAGTCTCTAATAACGATAGGAATATTTTTAGCCACTGTTTCCAACTCCCACCAAATTCACTCGCTAACTTAGAGATGTAGCCCTGGCTAATACCAGAAACAGCCGAAACCGTTGATTGAGTAACTTTTTGTCGCATCTCCCAAAGCTCTTTAACAGACTCCTTGATTTTCCACCAAGATTTTTCATCTAATGAACCTGCTTCAATAGTCATATCAGCAGCATTAACACACTCTACTTCCTGCTCTAGAAAGCTAAGGTCATAGTCAGCACAAAAGTAGAAGCAAAGTTGTTCTTGGGTTCGATTGTGCGCTCGTAAACGTCCTATACCCTGCTTAATCTCAGCCTGTGTTGCCCAATTTACAAAGCAATGAAACTCTGACGAATCACAAATTTCTTTGGAAATGAGATTTTTTTTACATAAGGTTAGATAAAGCGCTTCTAAACAGCCGATATTTTGGTAGGGAATACCAAAGGTGACTAAGGTAGTCACCTGTTGAAAATCATTCGACCCTCGACTATCTCTGAACCATCCACCGTCACCTTCTTCACAAAACTTCACAAAATCAATGAATTTTATATTCGGGTGACGTACTAGCAACTCCTGGCGAAGTGCATTGACTCTGCTTTGGCAATATGAACTGCGATTTTTAGAAACTTGTCCTAGTCCTGTGACTTGAACTATCTTGAGATTACTGCTAACTGGTACTTCTTGTTCAATTGTTAAAATTTCTTCGGCTGAAATATTCATCCACCAAGATAAATACTCAGCATCAGCTGTTGCATCCAAATAAATGTTCCATGCAGCAGCTGATGCTATTAATGGGTGTCTTTCATTACGAGTTGAAATGAGCAACTGACCTTGATAAAGGCGCAAAGCACCAGGAATTCGTTGAGCCCATACTTGCATAAATGGTATAAACCAACACAAAGGGAAGTTTTGTTGAATTTTCTGTATCAGTTCAAAGGTTTTATTGTTAAAACGTTTTCGCAATATCCCAGGCAAATCACTGAGGTTTACCGAATACTCCTTGGTTGTATTAAAAAGTGATTCCAAGTCGGGATGTAAAACCTTCATTGCTACAGCAATGATTTCACCCAAATTGTCTGGTGGTTCACCAAGCATCTCCCGAACTGCAGCATCATTCCAGCCATAGTGAGGTTGTTTAATTTCTCCTGTCAGGCACTGCCGTAGTACCATCCACACTGACTGTAACTTTATATTAATTTCGGGATAGTGAACAGTTAATTGTGCTATGACCTGGTCTAGGTCTTTAACGCTGGCAGCGATCGCACTAACTGGTTGCACTGTCCGCATTGCTTCGTCCCAGATGATACCACAACTTGACCAGTCAAAGCTACTGGCATCAGGAGCACTATCAGGATGTGCGCGGATACGGTCGTACTTTAAAGTCTCTCGTCGTAAAAACCGATATCCAAACCCACCACCCGCACTCGAACGACAAGCTTCGAGTAAATGGCATGTACTGCAAACAGGATTGTCTACACCTGAATAAATTGAGATATTCTTGTTCTGTAAGGCTGTAAACACAGAACTGCGATGGCAGTTACCAGTTGTGTCAGGAATTTCTTTATTTTTGGGCCATCTGAGATATTGTTTTCCGTTGGGTGTAGAGTCCCACACCATCCCGCAATTGCGAACATCCAAATATTTATAATTGTGCTCGACAGTATCTGTGGTAATGTTTCTTGCATGATTTGTAAAATACCATAGTTTGTCAACTCCTAAAGCGTCTGGAGTAGCAATTCCTACATCATGGCTTTTGAATGTTCCAGTGGGACTTTTGTCTAAAATATGTTTCCATCCAGCAGCGATCGCTTCAGAGTAAACTTGTAAGCGTTGACCTTTCTTAAAGACAATTCTGGGTGGATGTTTAAAATCACCCCATCTGGGTAACTTTCCTGGTTTGTACTCAATTGTATGGAGAGTAACTCCTTCGTCCACAGTTTTGTCAGCGGTTCGTTGTGCAGAATATGAGTTACCAAAACCGTTTTTCGGTCGATAACGTTCTACCATCCGCCCGAACCAAAGCTTAAGTTTGTAGAGCATTCCCCACTCAAAATCTATGTCAGCAAGAGCTTTTTGAACTTTTTCTGAACACAGAGCAAAGAAATCTTCTGGTGTGATGGTTGTATTGTTCCAAACTACGACTACCTGATGTCCACCTTTGCGACAGTACTCAATACCTGTGGCATACTGGCGAATGAAATCCAGGTTGTCTATGGAGTGTTCCACCGGCTGTAACTCAATTACCTTGTCCTCTACTTGATGGAACGAACTTTGTTTGAGTAGCTTCCTGATTTGGTTATGGATATGGCAATGGTTAAAGTAAGCAGCACTGGTAATCAGTTTAATTTCATTTTGACGACCAGCAGCTAGTAATTCGTCGATGTCCAAGTGTTCTTTGGTTTCTAGTTGTCCCCAATCACCCACACTCAACTTATATTTCCATTTACAGCAGCGTTGTAGGGTTTGCTCCGATGCTTTAGCAATATGGGGATTGAGTAGTGTCCCTGCATCGGGCATAAGCCGAATTTCTTTGGGACGTAATCGTTTCAGGTAATCTTGAAGGGTTTTCTCACCGTAGTGAGCAGCACTTGCTGTACCGATGACAGTGATATCAGTTTGCCCAGAACGCCATAAGAAAACAGCTGTTAGTAGTGATTTGAGTGCTCCTTCGCAGAGAATTACTATTTTCACCTTTTTGGCATCGGGGTGTTTCCAGCAAAATAGCGGTAGTTCTCCATTTGGTAATTGTGGTCCAGTTCCTCCTTGGTTGTTACCACTTAGCCAGATGTATTTGGGGCTAGTACGTAAAGTGGCAATTTGAAAGCCAGTGATGTGAAAATCGGGGTCAAGAGCTGCTATAGTTATCCCCTCTGTTCCTAATAGTTTACTATCAGGAGATATACCGGGGAGGTCAGCGGTTATCCCAATTGGGGCATACAAACCTGGTTCCCAGGTTCTTAGCCAACCTAATACTTTTAACCAGTTAATTTCTTCAGTACTGAGCTGTCTTCTTTGCTGGAGGTGTGAGGAGTGTTGAGTACTCACAGTTGTTACGGTTTTTTGTAACAGTAACTGAAATTGGCGATGTCGCTGGGCGATAAGCCCCTCCATGTCTGCGCATTTTTCTACGCTCAAATGTTTTTGAATATTAATAGAATGGCGCTGCTGTTGCGAGTACAGAGGTTTTTCTTGTTGGTGGTTACTGCCGCTGTCGTCGTCCTTTACAAACAAACCGCCCATGTCGTTACGCAGCAGCGCCAGGAAGCGATAGCCAGCTGGTGCGTCTTGTTGATTGAAACTCCGCAGGCACTCAATTAAGTTGTCGTCTCTAATGGCGCAGCCGTGATTGTTAGCGCAGATGGGACAGGGATTACGTTTGCTAGTGTATTGACGTTTCATAGACGCAATTTACTTAAGTGGGAGTTTGAATCTCCCATGCATTAGATTTACGTGCGTCTGTAAAATACCATTTTGCCTTTTTTTGCTAATTGAGTACTCCTCTATATATATAGATCAGATGAGTACTTTTAGCCAAAACTCTTGTTATATAAGCATTTCAAAAAAGTAACTATCACATGAGGGGGCGTTAATTTTAGTGGGTTGAGTACTCATTTCAAAGTTTTGCTATATAAGGGTTTCAAACAAAATAACACTCATATTAGGGGGCTATCACATGAGGGGGCGTTAATTTTAGCGGGTTGAGTACTCATTTCAAAGTTTTGCTATATAAGGGTTTCAAACAAAATAACACTCACATTAGGGGGCTATCTATCACACGAGGAGGTAATTTGAGGTGAGTAAGGAGGGTTGAGTACAAAGCAGCAAAAATTGGGCTAACACTTGAGAGTGCAATGGCTTCCGAAATTTCTCAGGAAAGTTAGATGACGCTACCCAAGACTTCCTTCAACTTCACAACGTACTTCTGCGGAATTGGCTGGTCTTTGCCCTCATTTTCAATATCTCGCACCCAACTCTGACTCATCCCTATAGCACCAGCAATCTCCCTTTGACTCATACACTTAGCAGTTCTAATTTGCTTTAAAATAGCCCCAGTAAGTTCGCTTGTTTGAGTTAATTCAACGATTTGTGGCGTAGCCTCTGCTTGGGAATGTGTTTTCACCACTTCAGGGGTGCTGACTGTGGTGCGTGCATCGTGATTTTTTGTTTGGCGTTGAGAAGTTTTTTTAGCAGTTCGGTTTTTCCGAGTCTCAAATTTACTCAAATGCCTTTGGATTTGAACTGGCACTTTCAAAATCAACTTTGCAGGTAACAAAATGTGTTGAATGTAGTTATCTGGCAGCCTCTTAGTTCCAACAAGCGCCTGATTTCGTTCTTTCGCAGACAAACTACTCAGTTCATCTGGCATTGCCCACAAAGGTCTGAGCCACAGTGGGTAACTTTCATCATCAAACTCTATTTTGATACCAACTTTATCTTTTAAAACTAGTAATGCCTCTTCTAGATTTTCTTTCAGTCTCCAGCCATAACGATAATCATTGACTGCCTGTTCTATTTGAGAAGACGGCAAAACTTTACTCAATAGGCTATGAACTGTGTAAATGCCATTCTTGTGAGCGCGACTATTCTGAATTATGTACAATGCTAAGCTAGTAGCGAGTTTATGCTGACGTGGATGTAGATCGAAAATTTGCTTGGGCATAAACCCGTACTGATACAGAGCAGTTTTGGACTGTTCACCTTGGGAATTAAGGAAGTTATAAGTCCAAAGACCTGGTTGTACCCGGATGATAACTTCGCAAAGTTCATCTTCTTCCTCGAATAAATTTGGCTGACTATATTCTTGTACACTCACCATCCAAAGCAGGCAGCGTTCTTTGATGCAAAGGTTTAACTCTCCTTCGTACCAGTGGATGACAGCACCGAGAGTCCCAACAACGAGAGCTAAGTCTGCTATAGCTTTCAGTTTTTGCGATTTTGTTAGTTTTTTACTTTTGTATACTTTTAGTGTTTTTGTGAGTTCCGAACCTCGCAGAACGAATGGTTGCTTCCAAGGTTCTGTTTGCTGAGCTGCATATGTGGCGAACACAGCATGGAGTCTTGCTGCCATCACACCATATTGCTCAAGGATTTGATGTTCGGCGCTGTCTGAGATGTATTGTGGTTGATGCTCTTGTTTGTGAAGTATGTAAAACTCAATATAACGACCCTTCCCAAATGATTTTTGGAAGTAAAGGCTGCCATTACTGTACTCACTCCAGTCTGGATGCTTAAGGTATGCTTGAGTAGCACTGACAATTGGTGCGCATGTTGCCGTCATCTCGTAGTTTTTGCTTGTAAACAGCGGTGGTTTTGTGAAAGGAAGGTTTTTCGGTTTCCTAAGACGCTTGTAAGTTTTTGCTGTTTGCGATATTTCTAACCCGGAAATTACCTGTTGATAGACTGGTGATTGCGGGTTAGCATACTCTATTCTATTCTGTTTGACCGACATCAGGGTTGCTCTCTCCCATGACGCGGAATATGCGACTTAGTGTTGTGGTGAAGGGTGAATGTCGGGATAATAATTTTTTGGGCATTATCTGAAGCATTGAGCCAGACTGCTGTTAATGCCAACGGTTGTAAATTGTTTGAGTTGTATTTAGAAATTTCTAGTTGTTTGCTCATAGACGAAGCCAAAATAAAGTGATTTGTCAAAAAAAAAGCAGACACCAAAGTTTGTGCCGTCACATGACGGTAATTACTTAGTTTGTGTAACACTAATCGAATACCAGGACTTAGACAAAAAATACAGATAAAATAGCCTCAAATGCCTATCCCAAAAGACTTTGACATCATTTAGCTTGGTTTGTTGATATATCTCGGTTCCAGGGCTTTTTGAGTATTTAGTGTATTTTCCTTGTTCTGCATGAGTTTGAGGCTTGTTTTGTCCTCAAAAATGTTTAAGTCCCAATACCTGATTCTTCTAGAAGCTGCACTCTGCACGTCTAGGGAAGCCGCTAAGCTTACCCTACGGGTACCGAAGCCGTTACTCTACCAGAAGCTAGCTTTCGGGTATTTAAGGATCTACGGCAACAATTTCTGGTTTGCACTACAGCAAGCGAAGACGTGCTTGTGATGCTCCTCTGGAGTCGCCATGCATGGCGATCGCCTTTCTCAAGCAATAGTTCTTTCGTCAGCATTTACCTCTTCTCAGGCAACTTCTGACACTGAAATATCGATAAAATCCTGATGAATCTGCGTATTTTTAGATGCATTCCTTTTGGAAACCGCCTCTTGCAAAAGCTTTGCCGCCCAGTCTACTGCAACCAAACCAGACTCTTTGGCAGCGTCTTGTATCAATGGTTGTAAGTATGCAGGCAGTTGTAGAGTTAAGGTAAAGGTTTCTTGTAATGGTGGCCGAGCCTTTTTGATTTCATCTGACTCTTCCCCTCGATAAGTCCAGAATTCGCAGCTTTGCCCCCGTTGATTACCGTCCTTTTCGATAAAGCTTAATTTCCCCAACTGGTAGCAATAAAAGCTTTGGGGATCATCAACAAACTCTCGGCTGCAATGAGTGCAGTTCCAGCAGCTGCGGGCAACTGACTGTATAGAGTTGTTAGTTGATTGTTGTTTGTCAGGAGTTTTCTTCTTCCTGAATTTGGTTGCTACACTCCCTTGCTGATACTCTTTAGCAACTTGGGTAATGTGAACAGCTGTGACTTTGCCACTTGGAGCTGTAGAAACCGCTTTCGCCCATGCTTCTCGTTGTTGTTCGGGAGGGAGTGCAACCAGAGGACGAGCTTGGCGCTCATTGGCCGGAAGAATTTGTGCGCCATGGCGCACATTTTCATAAACCGAGGCTGCCGAAATCAACTGATAAGCCGAACGCCGAGACATCTCCCAGCGAGTCATACAATATTCCTCAAAAGTACTGTAGTATTCTCGATACAGACGTTTATCTCGAATCTCTCTTAGGGCTTGTCCTATCTGCCAAAAAGCTTTTAAACAACGTTCAACTGTGGCTTCCAACCTCCTTAGTTCTTGTGCCTCAGCCTCGCTGAGCGTATTTTCTATACTCGACAGGTTTTGACCATTAGCCTTGTTTTGCTTACAGTCTCTATTTAACTCTACTTGCTCAATATCGTGAGTGAGAGTAGGGTTAAGTGTATCTAAATCAACAGTAGAGTCAGAGAATGACATTGATATGTTTTCTCCCTAGACAAGGTTAAAAGTCTTTTGTCCTATGAAAGTTACCTAAATGTTCCATGCTTGACTGATGCTTTTGTACACACCAACAAGATTTGCACCATGCAATATTAAGCCTTGCACAATGCAATGCCGATGACATCAATGCTTAAAATTTCTTAATTATTTAATTTCGTTACTTAAATAACATAAAATTATAGATATATATAGTAAAACATCTTGTGAAAAGTTCCTAAAACCCTTGTAAATGTAAGAGTTTTGGTTATAAAGTAGTACCATATGGCCAATTATTAAACTCCACAACGTCAGACCCTAACCGGATCTTTTGGCGAAGGTTAAGACACAATGGAATTAAAGACTAAAGTAGTTCACCCAAATATGACCCGTAAAGTAACTTTGATGAATGATGATTCTGGGTCTTCTACCATCCAGAAACGCCAAGAGCGGCTGATTCATTTGATTGAGCAGCTACTAAAAGACGGTTGGACTCGAACTACTTTATCCGAAGTTATTGGTGTAGATTTCTCAACTGTGTATCGGTGGTTGAAGGGTAAAACTATTCCCGAAATTGACTCCAAAAACTTTCAGCAGTTGGCACAGCTAAGTGGTGGCGACAGCAAAACGCTGCAACTTTATTTGGATGGAGAAATTTCTCTATCAGCATACCGTGAAGGTTTGGAGAGAACACTAGTAGAGAAAGTAAAAATCAGCAAAACCTTGACTTCTGATATGATTAAAAAAGAGGTTTTGGCAAAGATTTATTCACTTGATCCAGTAGATATTGCAGAGGTAATTTCTATAAGTGTAGCGTTTTTAGCTAAGCGAGCGTGAGCTAATAATAGTTACACTTATTAGATAAATAAGTTTTCAAAGCATATAAGAATTGTTTTGTTAAAAACAATTGTGTATTTTTAATTCAACTTAAATTTAGTGAGAATAAAATTTAGAATATAAATTTCCTTTATTAACGAAAACCTAGTACAGAACGGCAAAAAAAAGATTTATTTGATATTTATGACAGCATTCCCAAATGTAAAAATTTTAAAGCTTCAAAATGTCTCATATCCTCGAATAATTGAGAATAGTGCTGGCAATAGTTATCTATAAAAGTGACTGTGTTAACTGCCGTTCTGCGTGCCGTAACCATCCTAATTACTTACTGTTTCCGGTTTCATTTCTGATTATACTCTCCCAGTAGTAAGAAAAGAGGAAACATACTTGTCAATAAGCGGGCATTAATGCGATTACTTTCTCATTTATTGACATTGAGAGGTAGTTGTTGACAATCGGCGTTTGCACTGGCTTATAGTAGATACAACTAATGTTTGATGATTCAAACTATTTTGGCTTTTGGCGTAAGCCATTGGTCTAGCTTTTTTATCTTTATCTTACTTTAGTTTGATATCAAATTTATGTATTACTTCGCTTTTTTATCCTACTATGTATACACTATATTAAATAAATATACGTAAATTGTGACAGTAATTTTCCGATAAAATTACTGTAGTCACATAAACAAAGTTTGCCGACTATATATTTTCAATTTTATTTAGTAATCTTTGTTACATTTGAAAATTTAAAGTCATCAAAATTCTCTTTATGAAGTTAATGAAATATTTATAATCATCCTTTAGTCAGAAACGAGTTTTTTTCTTGCTCTTGAGGGATAGTCGCTTTTTTAATATGTTCGCTATCAAGTAGTAATTGAGATGCAAATTTTGACAATTAAGTGATCGAGACATGAAAATCAGGAGCTTTTTACACAGAAAATTTGGAGTTTATGATTGCCGGTCTTTTCGTTATCAACCCCGTCAGCAAAAGCTTATAACTGGCATAAGTCCCTTAATGATTGGAGCAACAGCCGCAATGTTGCTGGATATAAGATTAAATGGCAGCTTAGTGAATTTTGCAACTTTTGGTTTCTGTGTTTTAGGTTTTAGTGCGTTTCTATGGCGTTCTGAATTAGACCTGGTATTCAAGTGGATTTCAAGGTTTAATCATCGCTATAAATTTGCGACTGTTTTATTTGCTTTAGTCGGAAGTTTTTTCATAATCGATGCCCTATCACAAAGAGCTGATGCTCAGTTTTTCAAAAATGCGGAAACATGGATGACTTCGCAATTTTCAGGTACTGGGGAGGCGATTACTTTAGTATTCAACGTGTTGCGGGGATTGTTTTTGCTTTACTTAGGGATTTCTTTGGTTAAAGTCATCCAAGCAGCTCGTCAGGATGAAGATTGGCAGAATTTAGCTCGGACACCAATGATTATTTTGATTGCAATGACGATGGGCGATATTCTAGCAAACTTGATTATTGGGGGAACTGGTGGTTAAGGATTTTTCACGAACCACAGTGTCTTACTCCCTTTCCACCTAAAGATTACGCATTATGGCAGCAGTTCTTTAGCAATGGATGCAGGGGAGGCAGTGCGTTGCAGTCTTGTCTTCAACTCTGATCATCAACCACCATGACTGAACTTCAATCAAAATTACTATGTCACGCTCACGCCCCGTCAATAGCACTCTAGGAAAGCAACCCAATATTGGACCGTTTCCCGCCGACCAACTTGTACCGTGGGCAATCATTGCAGGGATTTCTTACTACTTGTGTCACGGCTTGTTCCGACTCAATTGGATTTGGACGGGTGCGATCGCGATCTGGTTAATTTCTACTTGGTGGGTACTAACCGCAAATGGACATTGGCGCATTTTATCCAAGTTTATTATTACCCCCAATTGGACACGAGTACGAGTACCTTACCAACGAATTTATATTTCTCCATCTAAATCAAGGAGACGCAAATCCTCATGAGCACGACTCGCCAACCCAACAAACAAGGTAAGCGAATAGTTGACAACGGAGAGCGCAAAGTACGGCTTACTCCTTTAGAAGATGCCTTTAGTTTGGTGTCGATGCTGCAAATTAAACTGCAAGGACGTTTGGTAGGTGCATATGTACTTCGCAAAGGCGTTAATAACTACCTAATTCACTTTGGGTTTGAGTGCCGAGGAATTCATTCAACCTTGCAGAGCGACCAGATTGACCCCGTTTTTGATGCTATCGAGTCGGGGCTAAAAGATTTACCACAATTTGAGCGCCTCACCATTCATTTAAGTTCCTTCACTGACGACGCTGTACGCCAAAAACAGTTGAAAGAACTCATAAAACAATCACCTAACAAAGAATTGCAATATCTTCTGATGGGCGATCGCTTGCGCGTAAAACAATTAACGCTTCAAGGCATTCGCAAACCCAAACAATTGAGGCTTTACTGCTCCTACACACTAGAGCCGGAAACTCAGGGTACAACCGACGCAATAGAAAAGCTCATCACCAAGCTCGAACGTACTTGGAAGTCTTTTATCGGCGAACTCGACGAAATTCAATTTACCCAAATTGAACACCTACTGTACACATCTTTTACCGATGGCTATCAGCTGTGGGAACAGTTACTCACGAACAAAATGGGCTTGGATATCCGCCCCTTAACGGCTGAGGAACTTTGGGCAATTCTTTGGCAGCGGTTCAATGACACGCCACCACGCCCAGTCCCCCAACTGCTGGTTCTAGATGAAGATGGGTTGCGTGAGGAGGTATACTCAGAAGTTCATCCTACCTCTTTGCTGATGGAGAGCGAGTCATCAATTCCCGTTGCTGACAGGCGTTGGGTACACATCAAAGGGAAGTACATTGGAGCGCTCACTTTTGCGGATAAGCCTGGTGGTTGGACAGACAAAGAACGTCAGTTGCGTTACCTCTGGGAAGTTATCAGCAGAGAGCGGATTTATGACACCGAGATTTACGCACAGTTAACGCGAGCGAACGAGACACTCGTTAAAACTAACATGCAGCGCCTTACCAAACAATCGCAAACGGCATCCCAGATTGCAGCGCAGGGGAACTCGATTGATGTCAAGGCAATGCTCAACATTAAGAAAAGTGTTGCCGCTCAGGAGGAATTGTACGAGGGAGCAGTTCCCATCCACACATCTGTTGTATTTTTGGTGTATCGCTCTACCAGGGAACAACTGGATGAAGCTTGTCGCTATCTGCAATCTTGTTTTTTGCGTCCTGCCTGGGTAGTGCGGGAGATTGAATACCAGTGGCGAGTGTGGTTACAGACTTTCCCAATTACCTGGGAACGCCTAATGGCAGTTCCCTATAATCGACGGCTGGTTTACCTCAGTCCTGAAGTACCCGGACTGATGCCTCTAGTACGCACCAAAAGCGGTGACAATACGGGTTTTGAACTCATTGCCTCAGAAGGCGGGACACCTACATTTCTCAATCTCTACACCCAGCACAAGAATTTGGGATTATTCGGCACGACTCGGAGTGGAAAATCGGTAGCAGCAGCGGGGATTCTCACTTATGCACTAGCTCATGGAATGCCCGTTGTGGCAATGGATTATCCGAAACCTGATGGTAGTAGCACGTTTACAGACTATACCCAATTTCTGGGTAGTGATGGCGCTTACTTCGACATTGGACGGGAAAGTTCAAACTTGTTTGAGCTACCAAACCTTGCACGCCTAGATCCGAAATTACAGCAAGAACGCTTTGAAGATTATAAAGATTTCTTGCAGACTGCACTATTGGCAATGGTTGTCGGCTCCAAACGTGGGGAGTCGGGACTGCAAGAAAGGATGATGACCGATACAGTGCGGTCAATCCTGGCATTGGCAATTAAAGCATTCTTCAGTGACGACCAAATACGCGATCGCTACGCCGCAGCATTCACTTGTGGCTTTGGCTCACCAGAATGGCAGAATATGCCTACCCTCACAGACTTCTTGAGCTATTGCTCTTATGAACGACTCAGACTTGAACCACTTACCGCAGCGACTATTGCTAGCTTAGAGCAAGTGAAGTTGCGCTTG
Organism: Brasilonema angustatum; assembly: GCF_059505445.1. Lineage (NCBI taxonomy): Bacteria > Bacillati > Cyanobacteriota > Cyanophyceae > Nostocales > Scytonemataceae > Brasilonema > Brasilonema angustatum. The sequence goes on from NZ_JCACKO010000157.1 coordinate 28,954, forward strand.
CGCTTCTGGCTCTCTTCGCGAGTGGGCAAGGCAATTTCCCAACCCTCAACTTTTAACAGCGATGCCAGGTTACTTATTTTTGCACTGCGTAACCTATCCAATGATGAAGATGCCGCAATCTTGAGTTTGAGTGCGTACAGTGCAGCGCTCCGTCGGGCGCTAGCTGTCCCAGCAAGTATATTTTTTATTGATGAAAGTCCAATCCTTTTTGAATACGATTCGATTGCAGCGCTTGTCGGCAGACTATGTGCCAACGGTGCTAAAGCTGGGATACGAGTCATTTTATCAGCACAAGACCCTAACACCATTGCAGCTTCTCCAAGTGGGGCAAAGATTTTTCAAAACTTAACGACTCGCCTCATCGGTCGCATTCAACCCTCGGCAGTTGATAGTTTCGTGCAAATTCTCAAGTACCCTAGAGAGATTATCGATTGCAATGCGACTGAGAGTTTTTTTCCCAAAAAGTCAGGTTTCTACTCCCAGTGGCTTCTGGACGACAACGGTATATTCACTTTTTGTCGGTATTATCCCGCCTTTAATTTGTTGGCAGCTGTAGCGAATAATCCGGACGAACAAGCACAACGCACAGCAGCAATGCAGCAACACTGCGATAAGTTTGTTGGCTTAACTGAGTTTTCTAAACAACTTGTTGCCAACGCAACGAGGTAATTTTTGAACGGTGAATAGGACTGATTTATGAAGAAAGTTAAACAACGATGAACAGGACTGATTTATGAAGAAAGTTAAACAACGATGAACAGGACTGATTTATGAAGAAAGCTAAACAACGATGAACAGGACTGATTTATGAAGAAAGTTAAACAGATGATTGCTGGAGGTTTAGGTACGATTGCTATCTCTGTAATTGGACTGGCGCAAGCTGGTGCAGTAGAATTACCACTCATTGGGGATAGCCCTCTAGCAAAAGTTTTTGAACCATTGCAACAGCAATTGAACTCTTGGAATGCTTATGTATCCTCAATTCTTTCTGACAAACTTGAACCTCTTACTAAATCTTTAGGAGGAGATTTGCAAGCTGCGATTAATGAGGCGATGGGCGCATTGGGTTTACCCGACCCTACCCAGACGAGGAAAGAAGTGGAAAAGATTGCAGCAGGTTCCACTACGCCCATCAATGGTGCTGAACGAGCGACAAACGAGGTAGACCGCCAGATTACTCGTGCTGTGGCTGATGCGACACTTGGCAAGGTAGGTCAGCAGCGTACCAAAGAGCAAGTGGAGAAAACACAAAGTTCAATTCAACAAGTCGTGGTACACGCTCAAGCTGCTCAAGGAGAAGTGGTGACGCAGAATGTCATGAAGCAAATTGCTGCTCAGAACGCCCAAACTGCTGCAATTTTAGGAGCGATGCGGGCGGATGGCTTGCGGCTGCAACAATCCCAAGATTTGGCAAACACCAATCTAACCAATATTTCTCGTGCTGTTGACGGTCAAAATCAAGCCAAAGTCCGCGAAACAGTGGGTCAAGGTTTTGAGAATTATCGCACTGCTGCGAGAGCGTGGTTGTTTTGAGGAAAAGAGGAGTGCGCCGCCATGATGTACTTTGCACTGCTGTCTACTAGATTAATTCTTGCCCAAACTCAAAAAGTTGGTGAAGCGGTTTCCAAGATTACGGAAGATGGCGCTGCTGCTAGCGTTGCTATTGCATCTGCAATGGATGGACTTTGGGATGACGTACTCAGTAGTGGTTTATATGCTGCGATCGCACGACTAGGGATGTTTTTTGCCATTGGCACCTTGCTTGTGTTTATCGTGCAGTGGACGAAAGACATGGTGGATGGTGACAATTCCAAACCTTTCACTGAACTTATCTGGCCCATCATTGTGATTGTCCTCTTAGCCAACAACGCGACTGTTCTAGCTGAATGTACCAGAGGACTTAGGGAAATGATTAACCAAACGAATCAAACCTTGCTAACTTCCACCTCCAGTTCAATTCGGTTGCAAGAAGCGTATCAACAGGTGATGCAGCAGAGTGGTGCCGAAAGTGCCGTGCGTGGCTTGATGACTCAGTGTAATGCGATCGCAGATCCCCAACAACAAACGGAATGTCTGAAAAATGCCGCAGATCAAGCGCAAGAAATTGCAGATCAAACCAATGGTGAGAAAAAAGGTGGGTGGTTTCCTGACTTTGGGCTGACTGAATTTTTCAGTACAAACCCTCTTCAGCTGGCGGTAAGAGGCTGGTTAATTGCTTTTAGCATCGCCTTTCAATGGCTGACTGAAATTTCATTATTGCTCACGGGTTTACTCGGTCCCTTAGCAATAGGTGGGTCATTGCTGCCCGTTGGTCAAAAAGCAATATTTGCGTGGCTAACGGGCTTTTTTAGTGTAGGTATGGTCAAGCTTTGTTTCAATATTATTTGCGGTTTAGTCGCAACACTTGTATTAAATGCTGAAGCAAATGACCCGCTCATTTTCGCCTTCGCCACTGGACTAATCGCCCCGATTTTATCCTTAGCTTTAGCTGCTGGTGGAGGAATGGCGGTTCTTAACAGCTTGTCTAGAGTTGCTACATTCGGATTGTCTAATCTCTTCATAAGCAAGAATTGATGAATATTAGACATCTGGTGAAAATTCATCTCAAACTCTTGCACTGTCTGGACTAAAGTTGAATTTCTGGAGAGGTCTATTAATCTCTTAATAAATAACAATGTATGACGGACTCAGCTACTCAAAAACGGTTAAAATTTCTCAACAGACACCAACTCAAATTTTCTACACCTGATGCTTTAGCTTTATTTGCATTAGGGACATTCGCTTTGCACCTTCTCACCTTTTTTCTGTTGGTGTTGTTGTATGGTGCGTACTCCACGCTGAGTAAAAAAGAACCTCCCTCATTAGTGCAATTACAAGACGGTAAATCAATCAAAGCAATTCCCTTAGGAAGTCGGGAGCGCACTCCTCAAGTCGTGACGCGTTTTATAAATGACACTATGATCTTAATGATGAATGCGAGTGGAAGCTTGCCAGCGACTACACCAGAAGAAGCGCGTGAACCCAAGATAGATTCAGGTGTTGATATCCGTGCCGTAGGAAATGGACGAAGTAAAGTTACGACTGCTGCGTGGCAAGCTTCTGCCGCTTTATCCGAAGACTTTAGGAAAGAATTCTTGAAACTGCTTGCTGATACGACTCCTCAAGGGGTGTTCAAAGGTACAACTCAAATGGTGTTAACGCCCCTTTCGATTCAACCCCCTGTAAAAATTGCTGAAGGCAAGTGGAAGGTCAAAATGGTTGCAAATTTAACTGTGTTTGACCGGAGAAATAATTTAGGTGAAATTATCCCATTCAATAAAGAAATTTTTGTCCAGGCAGTTGAAGCTCCCGATCCACCAGTGCAAATGACGGGATTGACAGCAGTAATTTATGGAGTGCGAAGTTCTGGGTTAGAAATTTATGCGATTCGGGATACAAGTGAGGAGAATTTGTAATGAGTGAACAACTGAATGGTGCAGTCAAAATTGATGAATCTGAATTGGATGATGAGGTTTGGCGTAGATTCAGCGAAAGTGATGCGGAGTCCGAAATTGATTGGGATGAAGGGACACTTGCCAAGTTATTGGATTTTCACGACGACGATAGTAATCCTGGTTCGACAGTCGTTACTGCTGAAGTAGCGCAGTCCCTACAAACTCAAACAGCGAATGCGAACACTAACGTCATCACTCAATCTGAGTTATTTGATGATCCTCATGCAGGTAAAACACAGCCTACTTTGGCGGGTAATCCTTTTGCCAAGTTTGGCACGGTGGGTTTGGGTTTGGGGGTAGTGTTTGTCACGGCTGCGTTTTTTCTCAACACAGTGATGAAGGGAAAACCGAAGGCTGCGCCAGAAATGGTGAAGACTACGCCGAAACCTGAAATTGTTGCACTAGAGAAAAAAGAAGAGAAAGCAGAAACTGGGAAACTAAAGGCACAACTTGCTCTAGGCAAGCAAGCGGAACAAATTAAAGCGGTGGAGGCTGCAAAGTCACCGAAGTCTACAATAAACGAGTCTCCGAAGGAGACACTGCCCAAACGCACTATCCCTATCAACAAACCCAGTCCAACTCCGCACCTCCAACGTCCAGATCCAGCAGTTCAATTCATACCCCCTCGTAACCCACCTTCACATGATGTATCAGAGCGTAGTTTTCCAGTTCGCCGGTTGCTTCCTCCAGTGGAAAACGTTGCCTTGAAACCAGTTCGTTCTGCTTTTAACAATGAGCTATCTATAACTTCAAGTAAAAAATCTCCAAATGTGCAACAAGCTGACCCGTTTGCGAAGCATATGCCCGAAGGGCTATTAGAACAGTGGGTGGCGATGAGCCGCTTAGGGAGTTACGGTACTGGTAAGAAGCAGTTGCAGACAAGCCTTGCAACTGCAACACGACCACAAAGTGAACTTCCCTCTGCATCAAATGCACAGTCGTTCCCCCAGGAACTTGTTGTCGTTGCGCCTAAAGCAACGCCTGTGGTGTTCGCTAGTGAGGGTGCTAGGGATGTAGTTGCTCCTCAAAGTCCCTCTGCTCCCCCATTGCTTCCAGATCCAAATCTAGAAAAAAACATTTTGACTGGTAACCCTGTGCAGCAGTTAAGAGTGGGGATGACCGCAATAAATGATTCGGAATCTCAAATATTAGATAAAAGAACGACGGTGCAGCAGTTAAGAGTAGGAATGACCGCAATAAATGATTCAGAATCTCAAATATTAGATGAAAGAACGACGGTGCAGCAGTTAAGAGTGGGGATGACTGCAATAGGTAAAATCGCTACCCCAATGGTGTGGGCTAACCCTGGTACTACTCAAACTAAATCCGATGGACGCAGTCAAGGAGAAGAAAATTTCGTGGTGCGTTTAACCCAACCTATCGTTGACGATGAAGGGTACGAAATTTTCCCAGCTGGTAGCGAGATTGTTTGCACCGTGCAAGGTGTTCATCAATCGGGTTATACAACTGTGCAAGCAACCCGCCTGGTGGTGGATGGTCGAGAGTATGTCCTGCCAAAGGGCGCGATCGCTATTACTGGAAAAGGTGGTAATCCCCTCATAGCATCTCGTTACGGCGATAAAGGCGCGGAGATTGCTTCTAGAGATGCTACGGCGTTTGTCTTTGGTTCCCTTGCCAAAGTCGGTAAAGTCCTAAATGAACCTGATGAAACGTCCTCTTTTGCGAGTGTGGGAATTGGCGGCTCTACCAGCACAACTTCAATTAAAGGTAACAAATCTAACTTGTTGGGTGCAGTGTTGGAAGGTGGGTTTACTCCACTGACACAGGAGATATTAGCTCGTAATCAGGCAGCGCTGGCAGAGATTACCAAGCGAGAAGATGTTTGGTTCATCCGCGCAGGTACTGATGTTCAAATTGTGGTTAACCAATCATTTGAATTGTAAATAACCTCTGTGTATGTACGTACAAAAAGGAGCGAGAGGCTTATGAAAAATTCCTTTAGACGATTTACTTTTGGCGCTTTTATTTTCACTATTCTAATTGCTGGAGGCACTGCTGATCTGGTGTCTATGGCAGCTGACACTCAAGAACCGGGAATGGTGCGGCGGGTATCGGTATCGGTAGCAACGGGTCAAACAGGTGAAAAGCTAACCACGATTGAATTATTGCCGGGGTATGGCGTTAACTTATCTTTCATCCCCACTGGAGAAACAGTGCAGAAGGTGTGGTTTGATAATCCAGCCATCGCCTCACTTGATGTTGAAGGTTGTCTTGAGGGGTTAGGGCGTGAGTGCGAACAAGAAGGAGCAAGCGTGCTACACCTGCGCTCGATAAAACCTATGAATATTCCAGGTTTACGCAAGACAAATAGCTCACTGCTCACGGTAATTACTAACGGTTCAGATGGGCGCAGGGTGTACTTGTTTCGAGTCGTCGTGGCTAACACCGCTTCTGCAAGAAATCACGTCCATACGGTCGAAGTTTTCCCAGACGCTGCATCCTCACCATCAACACCAACGCCATTACCTTCAGTGATTGATGCCCAAGGAGATTTTCATCAGATCCGTCGTGGGCTAATGGTTGCTTTAAACCGACGTTTAATCAATGAGAACTCGGTGCTGTGGAATCGCATTGTTAGTTTTTTGGGAAAGGTACGTTTAGGTGAACCACTTTCACAAGCAGCACAAACAAGTGGAATTTCTCTGCAGCTGGTAGCGAAGTTGCAAGAATTCGGTAATATCTCTAACTCTAACCTTAATTCAACTGTTAACAATACCTCAGTACAAAGAACAGATATTCTGTTAAGATGAAACGTTTAAAATTTCTTAATGCAATTGGTCTTTGTCTACCGATTTCAATCCTTGTTTTGATTGGGATAATACCAGAAAACGTCCTATCTCAACCAAATACTGTACCCATTCTCAACAGTAAAAGTCAACCAACTCTTTTAGATTCTATTCCCACCACTACTTGGAACGGCGCAAAATTACCAAATTGGGTAAACATTACTTTTAATGAAATGCCAGGAATTAGTGAGAATGGCAGTTTCATTGCTCCAGAAGGAGTGCAAGACCAACTGGGCTACGACCCCTCACGCACCTGGAGTGTTGGTCAAACCCCAGATCAGTACATGATGTTAGGAGACTTCCAAGACAGTTTCAAGCTTCAAAATTTTAGCTTGAGTGAGATTTCCAGTCTGACTGGATTGGATTTAAGTAAAGTAAAGTTAGATAGTTTTGGAGTGATAAAATTGCAAAATTTAGGCAGTTTAGTTAAGGCAATTCCATCACTTAATAAAGTACCAATCGCCGATATTACACCTGTATTTGACCTGCTAAAATCTCAATTAATAAGCCCGGTTGACCCTGCAATTAATATTGGTCAATTACTAAAGCAATCTCCCCATTTACAAAACTTAGAGTTTAAGTCTCTACCAATGGATAGTTATGGACTTGATGCAATTCCAGGTTTAGAACAAACCCCCATTGCTGCCTTTAAAGATTGGCAAGGAGTAAAAATTTCAAATATCCCTGGATTGAATAAAGTGCCATTCAATGAATTTCCCAACCCCATTAATGCTGTTGGAGGAACAGTTGGCAAGGTGGATATTGCTTTTGGAACAGACGAACAGCAACGCGAATACACTATTTCAGGCAGCCATAAAGAAGGCTTTGCTGTCCCATGTCATAAAGATTGCGCTCACGTCGAATTATCTGGTGGGGCGAATGTTTTGGGTAAAGCATGGGTCAGTGGTAAGTATCAATTGGTGAATGGTGGTAAAGGGTTTCTCGGTTCAGTTAATAGCGGCAAAGAACCTACAGGTCGTCATCCTTTTGGTTCTGCTTTTAAGGTTGTGGTGTGGGATGTTTCGGAAGTGGATGGCATCATGAGCCAAGCTTTGTTTTTCAGGGTTTGTATGCGTAACCAGTTTGTTGATTTGGGGTGTACACCCTATTTCATTGGTCCCGTTCCCTTTATGACTTATAAAGAAAAAGAACCCATCTTTTTAGGGTTAATAACCGGAGGTGATGAAAGTTCAGTTTCCACGCCTACAGGGTTGAAGAGTAGTGGATTTAGGTTTAAAAATTCCACTAATGCATCGGTGAATAAGTTATCTAATTTACTGCCAGCAATTAAAGGAGATTGTAAGAAGCTTCATTCATCGGGTACAAATATCAATGCTTTGAGTGCTGCTTTATCAAGCATCGAGGGAAACTATGATTCGGTGGGTAACTACGTGTGCGACTCCTTTGGTAATTGTGGTCGGGGACTCGGTACAATGCAATTTATGTCCTACCGCCCAGATGTGCGAAGTATCATCACCTCCAAAAATGGTGGTGCAGAATTTTTAGCTCGTGTGGAGAAGGGTGAATTGGTAACGGGTGAAGAAATGGTGCAGTATATCTCTCCCAGTGACCAGGAGGAGTTGTTTGCAAAGGATGCTACTACTTTGCTTGATCTTGCTGCTTCTGAAATTGACCCAACGACGGGACAACCCTTTACTGGAGAGCGATTAGTTCAACGAGCCGCACAGATGCACTTTGGAGGCTCTGCAATATCCATTGATGGCGGGATGAGCGACATTCAAGGCAAGCTCAGTGTTAAGGGTTACGGCGAAAAGGCGGCTGCATCCTATCAGGGTGCGATGCAACTTATGGGATGCAGTTAGGAGCAATTATGCAGTCAATAATCAATCGTTTTCCCCTTGTTAAATCCCCATACCATCGAGTACTACTGGCGTTGGCGTGTGTGGGTTTGTTTGTGGTTCCTGCCTTGTTCGTTAGGGTGACTTCATCAAGGAATCGTGACATAGCGCTTACTTGGAAAGCAGCTCAAGATATTGTACCCGCATCACTTATTCAAAAGACTATCATTCAGAACTCAACTGGTGGTGTCGATGCGAATAAGGTGAAAGTTTTGCAAATTCCCAATCAGGGCAAAGGAGCATTATACATCTTTGACTTTCAGTCGCCGCAGTTGTGCGGCGCTGGTGGTTGCTTATATGCGGTTTACCAGGAGTCAGGTAGCCTGTTGCTAAATGCGATCGCTAACCCCAAATTGCCTAAAGGAGAAGCATTGTTTAAGGTAGATGACGTGGTGCGCAATGGTTTTTCTTGTTTGGTTATCACGCAGACAACGACAACCCCTCTGATGGTATCGCGTACCCAATATTGCTATCAAGGCACAGCTTTTGTACGTGTTTATGAGGAGCTAACTCCAAGAAACATCTCCGAAAACTAATCTCAAACCCTGATCTGTCAGGGATAATGCTTAATTTATGGAGAGGTCTAATGAAACAGAGTTTCAATTAAAATTAATGACGTTATGAATAGCACATCAAAATATCAATATGTTGCCATCGCCCCAACATCTTCACAATCTTTATCTCGCATTACCGACCACTTAAAAAGCGTGCTCAAAACCCAGTCTGGATTAATGTTGCTAAGCAGTTTGGTAGTGGTAGGTGTTTTTTCTGCCATGAGCAGTGCCAGAAAGAAAGGCAAGATTGCTACGAGTTACTGGGGTGGTGCAAAAGAACGAACGGCTGCTTTAAAGAAAGCTAAAAAGCAGATGAAAAAGACGACTCGCAACAACGTAGCGCTGTATGTAGGTATACCTCAACAAATGCGCTCAAAGTTGGAGTCAGAGTGGCGTTCTCAAGGGTTGCTTAAAACCCCTTTTCCTACCTGGTGGACTAAAGCATTGCCCTCACTCAGTGCTTGCCCTACACTGTACGTCCCTGATGCCCAAAGAGGAATTGCTGCTATCGGTGCAGCAGGTTCGGGTAAGACTTTCAGCGTCATTGACCCCTTAATCAGAAGTGCCTTTGACCAGGGTTTTCCCGTGTGTTTGTACGACTTTAAATATCCTGCCCAAACAAAACGAGCCGTTGCCTATGCAATGAAGCGAGGCTATACGGTGCGCGTATTTGCGCCGGGATTTCCAGAGTCAGAAGTATGCAATCCCCTGGACTTAATTAAAGACGAAGAGGATGCAATTTCGGCTGCTCAATTAGCGCAGGTGGTATCTAAAAATTTTAACAAAGGTGGCGCAGACGGTGGTGGCGACAAGTTCTTTGAGGAAGCAGGCGATTCCCTTGTGGAAGGTATTTTGCTGGTAACGAAAGCGATCGCCACCCTCACCGGAGATGACAAATACTGCGACTTGATGACAGCCCAAGCCATTCTCAGCTTACCGAAGTTGCCAGCTCGCTTAGAAGCTGCATCAAAGTCTAAGCTGAAGGTGTGGACCACTCGCCCGCTTTCTCAACTAATCAGTGTAAAAGATTCGGAAAAAACTGCTGCGTCCATTATCGGTACTGCCCAACGGATGTTTCAGCGCTTCCTCAAACGCGATTTTGTTGGAGCATTCTGCGGCAAGACAACCCTCCCTTTAGACTTGGATGGCAAGCAGCTGATTGTATTTGGGCTAGACCGGAATAACCGCGATATCGTAGGACCACTCTTAGCAGCAATCTTGCACATGATAGTATCGCGCAATGTGTCGCGCACCGTGCCTCGTAAAGACCCTCTGGTGGTGTCACTGGATGAATTACCCACCCTGTATTTGCCAGCGTTAGTAAATTGGCTCAACGAGAACCGAGAAGACGGATTTGTGGGGATTTTGGGCTACCAAAACATTTCACAGTTGGAGAAAGCCTACGGCAAAGAGTTAGCGCGGGCAATTTTGGGAGGTACGGCGACGAAGTTTATATTTAACCCGCAAGACCCGGAGAGTGCCAAATTATTCTCAGACTACTTAGGTGAGATGGAGGTTAACTTTAAATCCAAGTCTCGGAGTACGGGTAAGGGTGGGGTGTCTACTTCACTTGCAGAGCAAAACCAAAAGCGGCATTTGTTCGAGGCGGCGGAGTTTGCGAAGTTGGGAACTGGTCGTGCTGTCATTATCAACCCAGCTTATACTCGTGCCAATGAAGCTTACATACCGTTGTTGCAAGCGGTGAAAGTTCCAAAAGCCGACATTGAGGAAATGAACTGGGCAGAGAGTAAGTGGGATGTGATTCGCTTACGACTCGTTGCTCAAAACTCTGGAGGTATTGTCACCGATGCAGAACGCTCTCGTCAATTCAGCGAGCGATTGGCATTGGCTGAAGAATTATTTCCGATACCAACCCAGCCTCTAGAGGTAACAGCGGAAGAATTAGCAGGTGTTTTTTAAAACTTGATAACAGCAGCTTTAGTATTTGCATTAAAAGGTAACAGCGGAAGAACTAGCAGGTGTTTTTTAAAGGAAATTTATGCCTCTACAAGAATCGATGAGTGAACGTTGTCAGCAAGTGTTTCAAAAATACCCCAGATGGTTAGTTCAAGTGCATGAAGCGCTGCACAAACCCCCCGTGCGCTTGGACTTTGCTCCTTCATCAGTGGAAATTTTTGACCAATCGGGATTACTGCTTGGTGTTTTGTTGGGAGAAACGGTGTATTCAGCTGCTAGAAAGGCTGGGGTAAGAAGTGAGTTTATGGCGTGGTTATATGATGGTGAGTTGGTCGTATTTGCTATCGAAAGTGAAGTAATTGTCAATCGCATACCAATTTTTAATCAAAATTAGGTGAATTACAATGTCTATTTCCGGTGTGTCTCCTGGAGATTCATCTTCGTTTACCGAGCAGTATCTGCAAGTGATTGAAGCTTGGTTAAGGAAGTTTTTGGATAAACAAAGGGAGCAAAATAACGTTAACAAAGATAATAATTTGCAAGTTGAGATTAGAGTGGATAATAAGCTTGTTTATGGAAGGGTTGATAACCAACTTGTTGCTTCCTTAACCCCAGATATTGTCAAAAAATTAGGACAAATTCAAAATACGTCTGTTGGTGACAAAGTTGATGGAGTGCAAAGTTCAACATTAAAAGTGGATGGAAAAGTTGTTTTGCAATCTGAGGCTGATGGCAGTGTGGTAGTTAATGAATATTTGAAAAAAGATTTGGAATTGGCAGGAGAGCAAATTTTTACAAAAGAAGAAATTTTTGATAACTCCAAGCTAGAAAAGTTAGTTGAGCAACTAGAAGAACAAGCTGAATTACCGATTAAAGTTGTGCTTCCTCATCAACTTTCACAGCAGATTCAACAAGAGCAAGAGTCACATTTGACTCCTACGGATAAGAACACAAATTCGGGTATGAAACGTGTGAGTGAAGCCGTGGATGTATTGCCTGAAGGTGAATTGAAAGCGTACCTCATGGCACAAATTTCTGAGATGCGACAGTTGCATCAACAACAGTTAGCTTTGCAACAGCGGCAATTTGAAGAGCTGATTCAACAAAGATTGCAAGAACCGAATAACCCAAGTTGGTGGCAATCATGCAGGAATACTGCCAGTCAGATTTGGAATGAATTTAGAGAGCGATTACATACCCGTGAAGCAGCGGCGGCACTTAAACAAGTATTCACCAGCCATGCTGTTCCAGGCTCAAACGTTTATCATGCTGTGGGATACACTATTACTCGTTCTGGTAGGTCTTATCAGTTGCAAGATGCTAGTGGTAAATCTATCTTGCAGTTTCAGGATACGCCCTTTGGTGTGAGGCTGCCAAAAAATAGTCCAGTGGTTGATGAGCGTCACAAAAAAGAATTAACTGCACTCTGTGAGCAAGTGTGTTCAGGGGAACATTTAAGAGGAGCATTTAGCCCTGTGGGTGCTAGAGAAAGCGAGGAGTTTTCCAGAATTCAAAAAATCACACGATCATTAAGTGATTATGCCAAAAGACAAGGTAAAACTGTTAGTATTGATGGTCAATTTTCTTATAAATGGAGAGCTGCCCCTGATGGTCGAGTCTTGATAGCAGCGAAAGATGGGCGTGGGGCTTTGCTAGCAGTGGGTAATGGCTTGCAACAATGCCGAATGAGTGAGCGGGATTTAGCTTATTTCGAGCAGATATTACCCAAATTAGAAGCAGTTCAATCATCGATTCAATCACCTGTGGAAACCAAAAAAGCTAGTGCTAAATCTCAGTTGGGTGTTGTTCAAAGTCAAAACTCATCTGAATGGGAAAGATGAATCATTTATCAAAATTAAACAAGCTGCTTGACTCTGGAGAAGCAGTGATTTCTATTGTTGTTCCTGTGCGAGAACGCCAAAACGTTCTTAGGTCGTTATACGACACATTAACTTTTCATTTAACATTACCAGTATACTTGTGGAATTTGGGAGACCCTGAACATTTTAGAATAATTGAATGTGGAGCAAGTGATGAGGAACGAGTTGTTCTACTGGATGGCTTTGAAGTAGGAGCAGCAGCAGAGGTTACTCCTGGTAGTAATGCACTTGCAGCTTTAAAATCCATTAAAAACTCTGACACTAATGGTGTCTTCATTCTGGAGAATATACCCTCTTGTATGCAGGAACGAGAGGGGGCAATTCTGAGACAGTTATTAATTAATATTTCTTCAGATATTACGGCACAAAAAACTTCTAAATTCTTGATTCTGCTTGTGACTGATGAAGTAGAATTGCCTGCAAGCCTGAGTGGGTTAATTGAAAGTTTAGAATTACCTTACCCTGATGTCAGTGAGCTAGAGAATTTAATCTCAACATACCTGCCTACCCTAATTGGTGCTACAGTGGGTGCTGATTTGGTACAAAGTCTTGCAACTGCGGCAGCTGGACTACATACTGAGGATATCAAAGCAGGGTTGCGGCAGGCGGTGCTAGACAGCGATGGTTTTCCTGGGAATGATGTCTCCTTGGTGCGTTCCCTTCTTGATTACAAAATCAATCGGTTTCGTTCCTTCAATCTCAACTTTGTCCCAGAACCGAACGTGCATGACTTCGGTGGACTGGATAACCTCAAGCGTTTTATTCAAGATGCAAAACGTGATTTCCAAACAGATGCACGCGCTGCAAATATTCCCCTGCCAAAAGGGTGTTTGCTTGTGGGATCACCAGGGACGGGTAAAACCTTAGCAGCTAACGTCTCGGCGCGGGAATTGGGATTTCCCCTTGTTAGTATTGATACAGGTGCTATTGTCGCGGGAGGAGTAATGTATTTAAAGCGCCTGTTGAATAGGGTAGAAGCTTGCGCTCCTGTGGTGCTTTACTTTGACGAATTGGATAAACTTTTTACTGCGCTAACTGTTTCAGGCGAAGATAGCGGTAGCAGACACATTCTGGGAATTCTGCTCACTTGGTTGCAAGACAAGCGCAGCGCTGTGTTTGTCGTCGCCACCCTCAACAGGTTGGATGTGCTTCCACCAGAATTAACCAGAGTGGGAAGATTTGACGAAATCTTTTATGTGGGTTTTCCTAATGCTTTTGAGCGCAAGCAGATTATTTCGCTTCATGCTGCACGATTTGACGAGCGTTACAGGGATGGTGGCGATAGCCTTACCCAACAAGAGTGGAAGATTATTCTCAATAAGACGGTAAATTGCACTGGTGCAGAATTGGCGCGAATGGTGGAGAAAGCAGCGCGATCGCTTTTCCATTCAGGTAAACCGATGGTAATAGATTTACCCATATTGTTGCAACAGCGAGATGCAATAGTTCCTTTGTACATGCGAGATACTGACCGCATCTTAGCAATTGAAAATCGCGCACGGGGATTTGCACAGCCTGCTAGCTCTCCCGATTGTAGCGAGTATGCTCCGCCGATTAAGAGTTATTGGGGAGATTGAACACTATTATATCAAAAAATATGTCATATAATTTTAATTTTCGTTTCAAATCTCTTTTATCTTAATTAGTACAAGTGTCGTCCCAGAAATTAGAGTGATTTTCTATTTTTCTGGATAAGTTAAAGTAAAAACAGTAATATATAAAAATATATTTTTATTAAAAAAGTGTTAGCTTAACAAAAACAATGACTATTAAAGAACAACTTTTTCGAGAAATTGAATCCGCTCCAGAATCGCTCTTAGCACAAACACTTGATTTCTTACAGTTTATCAAAACTAAACAGCGTGAATCGCAGCCAGTAGTGGATGTAACAGAAACCCCTGCACCTGAACAGCAAACAACAGTGCAGTCAACAGGTCGCTCGCTTTTGGAACATTTGAAGACTGTTGGTAGCTGGGAAGGAGATGACTTGGAAGAATGTCTCCAGGTAGTTTATGAAACTCGTGGCAAAGCCAAATTTAACTATGATAACCATTTTGAATAATGTATTTATTGGACACAAATCATTGTAGTCGTGCAATCCAAACAGATGAGAACATTTTACGTCGCCTTGCTGAAGCTGAAAATGCTTTAGTGACAACTTGTGTTGTTGTCCAAGGAGAATTGATTGACATGGCAGAGCGCTCACAACGTAGTTCAAGCAACTTAGCTTTGGTGAGGCGTTTTCTTCAAGGTTTATATGTTTACAGAATTGATGAAGTTACAGCAGAAACATACGGAAAACTTAAAGCAGCTTTGTTTAATCAGTTTGGTCCACGAGAGAAAAGTAAGCGGAGAAAAACCAAAATTACTGATTTAGGATTCGATGAGAATGACCTCTGGATTGCTGCTATTGCTGTGCAACACAATCTAACGGTTGTCTCGGCTGATAGCGACTTTAACCGAATTCAACAAGTTAGAGCATTGTCTGTTGAATCTTGGCTGTGAACTTACGGAGAGCAACGCTCAAAAGTTGGATGACGCTTATTCAATTTTTACTCTAAAATACGCCTCACGCTTGACCCTTACTTGATTGGGGAGGATATTTTCCGGACATAGTTTGTACCCGTTCTGACCAAGCACCGGCAATTTGAGCAACATTCATTCTTGTGATAGCATCAGACCAGATTTTGTCCCAGTTAAATTTCCATCTAGATAAAGTGCGCCCTAAATTCACCAATTCTCCTGCGGTGTCAATATCCATTTCTGGGGCTGTCCATTCAAGAAAATAGTGACTTTCTCTAATAACGTTGATGACTAAATTATAATGTGTTGAATCAATAGAAAATGACTGAATTCTGGCAAGATGAGTTGCTAAACTCCTTAAGCGAGTAGGGATATCATCTTACACAAAGTGCGTTTGCTGTACACTCCAGTTTGTCATACTCCTCTAATTGTTAGACTAAATTCCCTTTCACAATAGCAATTGTGTTGTTCCAATTGACAGTTTGATTAAGTAAGTAACGATGAAATAAATTTTTGACAGTTTCCACTTCCTCTTGTTTCAAATTCTTGGCTAACCAAGTAGCATAACTGGGGCGAACAGTCGTCTCCGAAGTTGTAAACCAGCGATTTAGTAAGTTGGATGTGATGTACATTTGAGTTTGAGTTCGCTCCTGTGTTATCTCCACCGCTAAACCTGCTTTCTCAAAAGCTGTCCTCAAATCCTCAACATCCCAATTAACCATAGAGTCGGAAGCAACAGAGTAAATTGCTTCCTCTGCTGCGACTAACTTTTCATATAGATTTGGTTTAACCCAAGCTCGATTAAGTAAATCATAAAGTCTTTGACTGTGGCGAGAGACAGTTTCTGCCAACACAATCATTCCATCCTGATTTAGCCATTTAACTAAGGCTTGAACAAGGCTAGATTTATCTACTTCTTTCATTAAGACATTGCGTCCAATCATCCGGTCAAACTTTACTTATTCTGTCAGATTTGCTAAACAATTGGGTAATTCGCTTAAAGAAGTGTTCAGAATAATTGGACGTACCAGTTCAGGAAGCACTATAGCTTGTTGTGCCAAAGCTTGGGCGTCAGCTTGGTTATGCACGCAAGCATAAACACTTCCTTCAGGGACTCGACGCACTGCTTCCCAAGTTAATAAACCGCTTGCTGCATTCAAATCCAAAATTATATGATGACGCGCTGGTGCAGCAATGTGAAATACTGTATCGCGTAATAAAGCAAGATGCTGCCCTACTTGTCCCAAGGTTCTTTGTAACCATCCGTCTGTACTTTGATTGGTTTCGCCGTAAGTTAGCATTTCTTGGGCAGCAACTTCTAGTCCTTCCACTGCAGCTGCGAGTTGTGCTTCGCGGCGACGAGCCACAGCCGTTTTAATTTCTGCTTCTTTGCCCATCTCTGAGGGCTGGTAAAATACCTGTCCCTGCAAACTTTTGGGTAAATATTGCTGCTCTACCCAATGATCCCGGTAGGCGTGGGGATACAAGTAGCCTGCGCCGTGTCCAAAGCCTTGTTTATCTCGGTTGGCATCTTTGAGATGATTGGGAATATCTGCTTGGAACTCCCGTTCAACTGTAGCTAAGGCATCAAAGAAACCCATAACACTGTTAGATTTAGGAGCATTAGCTAAATAAAGAGTCGCTTGAGCAAGATGATACCGTCCCTCCGGCATTCCTACGCGGTCAAAGGCTTGAGCGCAGGCATTAATTACTACTACAGCCTGGGGGTCTGCTAGTCCAATATCTTCACTTGCTTGAATTAACAGGCGGCGCAGAATAAAGCGTGGGTCTTCTCCAGCATAAAGCATACGTGCCAGCCAGTACAGAGCAGCATCAGGGTCAGAACCACGTATACTTTTGATATATGCACTGATGGTGTCAAAGTGAGCATCACCTTCTTTGTCATAGAGAACTGCTCTTTGTTGGATGGATTCTTCAGCTACATTTAAAGTGATGTGGATGACTCCAGCTGCATCTGGTGGTGTAGTTTCTACAGCTAACTCTAAGGCATTGAGGAGCGATCGCGCATCTCCATTTGCAACATTAACCAGGTGTTCCAGTGCGTCTGGTTCTATTTGCACAGCCAATTGACCATAACCGCGTTCGGTGTCTGTCAGTGTCTGGGTAACAATCTGGCGTAAGTCTTTTTCCTCAAGTGGTTTGAGTTGAAAAATCCGCGAACGACTCACTAAAGCTTTGTTGACCTCGAAGTAAGGATTTTCAGTGGTAGCACCAATCAAAATCACTGTACCATTTTCCACCCAAGGTAACAGAGCATCCTGTTGAGATTTGTTGAAGCGGTGTACTTCATCTACAAACAAAATCGTGCGCTGATTGTGGTATTTTCGTTTCTCAGTTGCTGTAGAGATGGCATCTCGAATATCTTTGACACCTGCAAGAACAGCATTGATAGCGATAAAATGTGCAACAGTCGTATTGGCAATAATGCGAGCTAAGGTTGTTTTACCTGTGCCAGGGGGACCAAAGAAGATTAATGAGGATAATTGGTCAGCAGCAATGGCACGACGGAGTAAGCGTCCTGGTGCAATGATGTGATCTTGTCCTACAAATTCATCTAAGGTGCGGGGACGCATTCTCGCAGCCAGGGGGGCTTCTGTTAGTATTTGTTGTTGGTAGTGGTGGTCAAATAAGTCCATAATATGAATGCATTCTGAGCAGTTCGTGTGGCAACCAGATCGTTACCTTGTCATTGCATTGCTGCTTTTAGCTCCTATAGAAATATTAATTGATGGTAAGGTGAACGAATAACAAAAACTAAAATAACTTTTGATAATCTTCGATGAGGTGAATCTCATGGCCAAAAAAGCCAAAAAAATCTGGCTTCCTTCTACAACTAAAAAGCCAAAGCCCCAAGTTCCAGAAGATGAGAAGCAATTCGTTTTGCAAAAATGTAATGAGTTAATTGAAACTGAATTCAAGCCGAAATATATCGAATCTCCACCTACAGATAATGATTGGAATTATCGAGTAGATATCTTTGGCAAGTGGTATCGCAATTATTTTTACTTCTGTTCTATTTTTAATTGTCCCAGTCCTAGAGCCATTTCTCCTTCATTTGAATCAAGATTCGCTCGATTGGAATATGTAGGAAGAGATTGTTTTAATGTTGCTTACATGAGGCATACAGAACAATGGTGGGAGATTTTACAAGGGTTGTCGCTTGAAGAGTGTTTGTTGGAATTAAAAATCAATCCTGTGCTACAGCCGTAAGAAATATGATTTGTGGCAATATCAGTAGATCACAAAGTTTTTTAGAACCCTTGTCACATGGACATTTCAACAAAACACCCACATAGCAGAAAAGAACGGATTCATTGGGGTTTCGGGCGATACCGTTAGTTACCAGTAAAGCGATTGCCTACGGCAGAGCTACGCTTAACGCCTGAAACGAACGCTGTTTTCCCTCTAATTCATAATGGCTCTTACCCTCACTACTACGTCAGTTTCCAAAAGTTTGTGATCTACTGAATATGCTTTCTTATCACAGAGAATGGAAAGAGTGTCGTGAGTGAATATCAATACTATGAATTTCAGGCATTAGACCGACCATTAACCGCATCGGAACAAGACTATGTAAGTAGCCTTAAGTAGTTGATAGCTTTTCGACTTTAGTAAATCACCAAATTATTTGGATTTTCTAGCCATAATTGGCATACCTCCGTGTGTATCACTTTCATCCCATCCAAAACAATCTTATCTTTTAAAGGTAGCTAGAGCGTACTGTTTTGAGGAGAAAATTGAATTGCTTCACTCCTTCCCCACAGTAACAGTGCGCTCTTCGCGTAAATTGCCTACCTAAGAGTATTGCAAATATCTAAAAGTTCAGTTGCACTACTCAAGCCACTTTCA
Organism: Brasilonema angustatum; assembly: GCF_059505445.1. Lineage (NCBI taxonomy): Bacteria > Bacillati > Cyanobacteriota > Cyanophyceae > Nostocales > Scytonemataceae > Brasilonema > Brasilonema angustatum. Next base: position 47,858 of record NZ_JCACKO010000157.1, read on the forward strand.
TCCTTTCCACACGAGTTGGAATATTTTCTTCAGCACAGGCTCTTAAAATAGCAGCAGCTTTGCTATTACCACGACAAGCGAAAAACTCCCAGATAATCAGCCAATCTTTTATGCTGAGGGTGTCTACCATTTGTACTCCTTCTTGTGTTTGAATTTCGCACTGTTTAGTTGCTCCACAAAAACCTTGTTTCTCTAGCTTTTTCCGTTTTCTTGGAGACAAAGGAAGTTGCAACAACCAATTGATGGGTAGTCCAATCAAACTTAGTCCTGATTCAATGCTAATGCGGTACTCTGAGTTTGGGAGCGCAAGCACTTCTAGGAATACCTTGTTCTCAAGCTTGAAAACTACAGGGGTAGCTATTGGATTGCTCGGTGGAAACCAGGTTGACGACGCTGTTTTGGTTGGTTTTGCATCAATTTTCAGACGGAGTAAACTTGTGTCTGTTATAGATGCAATCAGCTCTTGCCAATTGATTGAATAGTAAAGGTTGGGTGGAATCAAATTGTATTCCACAAGATATTGCCAATAAGCCGCAACACTCGGCAGCGGATATGCAACAATTACCTGTCGATTGAGTACTTGGATGCGAGTACTGGGTAACTGGTGTAATTGGAGAAAATCTTTTGCTTTTTTTCTTGTTCGTCTCATTGGTAATGCCATTTGGCGATCGCTCATCACAAACTCTCCGTTTGGAAGTTGGTAAGCAGCACAAGAGAAGTGCTTCCACTTCCAGCGGGTTAGTAAAGCTTTTGGTATTTCAGTTTCATTTATATTTTGCGGAAATATTTGTGTCATAGTCTGTATGCACGTTGAGATAAAAGCCGTATTCAAAGAGCCGTATTCAAAGGCGATGCAAGGAAACGCGCCCTCCATCAAACAGAAGTCCATCATTGATAATTTGAATGTATTTGCATCCTGGTGCGCGGTAGTCGTTTGCATTAGCTTGCCTGTATTAAAAATCGGCAACAACCGCTTCCTTGCTGTGCAACACAAAGTTTATTAACTGGCTAAAAACAAGATTCTGGTTTATCGGATTCTACTAATATTTGACAACTGTGAATGAAGAAATGCTATCCTGTCTTTAGGATTTCTGCACTCTGGTGTTTTTGTCGGAGCACGTGTTGCTTAATAATTTGAGTAATTCACGCTGCACTCAAAACTATTTAGTGTGTGTTTGAATTTAAGGTGTAATCGTTATAATTTTTTTGAGTTACAGTTATTAGAATTACTGCACATTACTATTTGGTGTTGCTTAACTTGCGGTAGATATGCATCCCTTAAAATGTTGCATTTGATTTGCGCAGCAAATCATTTTTCGGAATGCATTTTTTTTCAGCATAAAGCTTTTAAGAGAATTTTTCTATACTAAATACAAAACTTCATTCATCTCAAATTTTATAAAATACTTCAGACAAATAATTTAAGAAGTGATAATAATTGTTGTTTATTATGTTTGATATTTCTATTTTCATATCTGGCACATCTCCGTAGAAAACCGCACAAGCTAAAAATATGCGCTCATAAGCTACATTATTTTTCTTTCAAGAGAGAGTGTTTCTGTCAGGGTTCGGCTTGATCGTGTTGCAGTTTTCTATTATAAAACCCATGCTGAGTTAACTGTTCATTCCAATCTTTAGCTTTTGGTTTGAGTCTAGTTGTGTGGGGTAAAATTTCTTTGATTGCAACAGAAGTGTCGTTGCCAGCAGCGTCGTTATCGTAAGCAGCAATTACTCTTGGAATTTTACTCAAAAATCCCACAGGTAGACAGCGGGGGCTATCCGCTGCTAGGTACAGCGTTCTTTCTGATTTTGACTGGTCTAACACTGCTAAGGATAGTGCATCTATAGGAGACTTAACCAGCACTGCTTTTCCAATTGAGTCACTAACATTTCCACCTATAGTCAAGTGAAACCAACCTTTCGTACGCTTAGTACCTCTGGCAAATCCAATAAAGGAGTTATCCTGGTCATAAGTTCCACGTAGAAACGCACCTGTTACTTCACCCTTGAGAGAGCGCATTATGAATGTGGCATTTTGTCTGTTGTCGGCATAAATTAATCCTAATGAGTGCAGAGTATTAACCAAATTGAGTGGTAGTTTCCGTGTTACTGTTAGGTATTGCTGTACAGCAAGCCATCGACTTTCATCTGCTTGTGGTGGAACGAACCGGGGTGTCGGTTCTTTTTGTGCAATCTCTTGCGCTTGAGTGCGAGCATGATGAGTAACAGCTCTTTGCATTCCTGATTCCCCAAATTGGTCGTATAGCCAAGCTACAGCTTGTCGAAAGTTGGAGTCTAGTACGTGCATTACCAAATCAATGGCACCACCGCCTCCACGTTCTTCACCTGCAAAGTCGTAGAATTTAGAACCTTTGATGTTGATGATGTGACCATGACCTTTCCACCTGTGTTTGCCTTTATCATCTAGATAGAGTCCTAGATGGTAAGCCACATCTTCTAAAGGCAAGTCTCGCAGCAGGTTAACTTCTGCTTTCCACAACTGTTGTGACCATTCTAGATTTTGCACGCGCTGCTCTTGCTTCTGTCTTTCTTGTTCGGAAGCAAGAGCCTTTTGCTCCATCTGCTGATAAGCTCTAATTGCCCATTGGCGATCGCTTAACTGATGGTTGATGATGTCAAGCTGGGGTTGTAAAGTTTCCTTTACCCGTTCCCGATATAATTGTACTGGCTCTTGGGTTTTTGGTATGGGCAGAGTTTGTTCCAAGTTGAGATTGAGGGAGTCGCGGTTGACATCAGTGTAATAATCTTGAATATCTGTATGAGTAGCCTTACTGCCTTTGATACCTCGTTCTATGCCCAAATGTTGAACAGCAGCAGCAAAGCTAGTTTGGAGTTCTGATAATCTGGTTTTGCTGCCACCATACAGCGCCCGATAGTTAAGTTTACCCTTCTTGTCCAGTGGCACGATATAAGCGTGGATGTGTGGAGTCGCTTCATCTAAGTGCAACTCTGCTCTGACTACAAGGTTTTTATGCTGTGCTAGTAACCATTGGGTGGCAGCGGTTGTGAAGTCTTCCAAACGCTTTTGCTCATATACTCCAGCGGCGGTTGGATTGTCTGGACGGAAGTATTCTGCACTAGCGCTCAATAGCATTTCTACTCCCAAAACTGCATTGGAGCGAATCTTTTGGTTACCAATTCTTTCTTTGAAAAGTGCCAAAAGGTCTTTTTCACCAGCACTGTCAATCAGTCGAATGTTATTTACTGAGGGATTGGCGTTCGGTGTTTCTCGCTCTCTGGTGCTGTGCAGAGCACTACTGCCTAGTTGTGCCCAACTCTTAATTTTTTCAATTCTACAAACTGCGTAAGCCATCTACACCTCTGCATGGGGACTACCGCTATTTTCAATCTAGCGACAGATAGCGCTCGTCTAGTTAGATAATTGTTAGTGTTATAAGTTTTATTAATCATACAAGTGTTATTGTTTCCTGGCATTTCCCAAGCCAGTTCCCTGTGGGCGAACGCAGCAATTTTTAGGCATCAGCCGACCCTTCAGGGGAAAAATTGCGGAGTGAGTTCCTCATTAAACCAACGAACTACACGAAAAAATATTTGCAGTAGAAGTTACAGGTAATGACAATTATTCAACTAATCTACCAAAAGTTTGAGTTAGAAGTAATTCTGACTAAGAGTATGAGACAAGGGTAGTGGGGACAAAGATAAAGTGAAAAAGGCTGTAGATGGATTTTACAAGGACGATTAGCATTTTTTTATTGAATCAATGTTCCGTAAGCCATCACAAGCCAAAAGTAAGCAAGGAAACCACTAAAGTCAACTTATCAATAGGCTTAGGTTAGCTTGTTAAATCTTGATCTGATGTATATTGTCTTGAAAAAGTCATGAGTAAAGTTACTCAAAAAGCTCAGAAAATTAAAAGACCATTAATTACAGCAGCACTAGATTTTGGGGGAAGTGCGACAAAAGTCATTTATGAAAATACTGATGGAGAGGTGAAATCACTGGTTATGGAGCCGGAGGTAGCTACTGTACCAGTAGAGTCGATAAAGAATTACGGAAAAAATTCACTGGGTTGGACAGAGCCAGAAAATCGAGCCTGGATACACCTGCCTAAAACTCCAGTTGTCCAAGTGGTCGGGTATTTAGCAAAAGATAGGTATTACGCAAACGCAGGGTTAGAAGAACTAAAGTACGAGCGAGGAGTGTACAAAACGTTAGCGGCAGTATGGGCAATTAAAGAGAAGTTACAGTTACCACCAAGATTGCAAGTCGCACTCGCAGTTTTACTGCCACCAGGAGAGTTTGAGGACAAAGAGCAGTTTGAAGCAGTATTGCGGAACACACTGTTGAACTATTTAACTCCAACAGGGCAGATGAACGTGGAGTTAGCAATGTTTAGATGCTTGCCAGAAGGAGCAGGAATTTACCTGATGCATGAAAAGAAAGTAGGAGCCGCGCTCAAACAAAGGGTATGTGCGTTGACTATGATTGGATACCGAAATGCCTCTGTCTTAATTTCCAATCGGGGGATGGTCAAAGAAGGAAAAACCTCAGATTTAGGGATGGTACGGATGGTGGAGAAGGTGGTTGCTGCTACGTCAGGTCAGACGTTGGAACGGTTAACTCCTGCGATCGCAGCGGCGGGAGTAGACATAGAGCAAAGAATATTGCGACAATTGACGCGCTCGAAAACTCAGGAAGGACAAGCTTCAGAGATACAGAAGCTAGGGAATGCAATTCGTAAAGCAAGAGCAGAATACACAGCAATGCTAACTTCATGGCTAGACAATGTTCTTCCCAACTTTGTAGATGAAATCGTGTTCTGTGGAGGAACAGCAGATTACTTGATGAAAGAATTGAACGAGCATTATCCAAGAACCCCTTTATCGTGGAATGCTTCAATAGAAATTCCTGCCAGTGTGGATATTTCAGGTTTAGGAAGCAGGCTTTGTGATGTGTACAGTTTGTTTTTGTACTTTCACGGGGTTGTAGAGGCACAGTTAAGAACGCTGCCAAAGTCTGGTAAGGAGGGAATTAGGTATGCCGTCTAAGACTCAGGCAAATTTCCGTTGGCGGTATCAGCCAAATAATGAGTTAGATAAAGCGTTGCTCAAATACATCAAGCAGCATCCTGCTTTATCGGTGACAGAAGTGATGCTAACGGCACTGCGTTCGTTTTGGTTGCCAATGGCGATCGCACATTCTCCCAATCACGAGGAAGCGGACAAACAACGGATAGCGCAAGGTTGTGTAGATGCGCTGCTGCGACAGGCAGACAATTTGTGTGTAGCAGTGGGTTTAGAGTTACCTCCAAGAGCTTACCACTGTTCATCATCGTTAGCGCTTCTAAAGCAGCCGACTCCGTTGAAGGAAATTCAGTCAAGCGTTCCAATAACTGCATCGCAACTATCTGCTGCTGCAGGTGATGGCGATTTTGATGATTCAGGGCTAGCTGGGTGGTAAGAAAAAACTTTTGAGCTATATAAGTTCATGGTTTCCAAACTTTCCGGAGGATTTTTATGACAACAACAGACATGCAAAACTTGAAGACACAAACTCCAACTGAACCAACAAAGCGTGGACCTGGACGACCCCGCAAAACACCCAAACCACCATCTTCAGTTGGAAGCGAATCAAAGGAAGTTGACTGTTCAGAAGGCGAATTGGAATCAGAATTGCAAGCAGCAGAAAACAATGATGCTCAAATCGTAACAGTTCATGTTGATAGTGATTTGGCGCTGGAAGAATCAAATGTTGCAAATGCCTCAAACACGGATGCTTCAAATACAGCAGGACAAAATTCCGAGCTTGAGGAAGATAGAAAAAGTAGTCCTGATAAAACTCTTACCCTGTCAGTTGTTATAAAAGAGAATCCTCCGTCTCTTAAAGGTGATGCAACTGCCGATAAGAATGATGAAATTAGCAATCAAGAAGGTAGGAGATTAGAAGCCATAAATACCACATGTCAAACGTTAGAAACACATACAATTCACTTAGTAGATGGTGAAAAAGGTGGGGCAGGTAAGAGTTTTGTTTCAAGAGCATTTATTGAGTATTGTCAGTACAAAGGATTGAATTTTGCTCTTGTGGATGCTGACCCTTCCAACAAGGATATCTCAAAGATTTATCCAGGATGCATTGAGGCATTTTTCAGTGATGATGAAAAAAAATACAAAGAGGCAGATCAGATTTTTGAGTTGGCATTAAAGAAGTCAGTTTTGGTAAATTTACCGGCTCAAGTGTATGAAAAAGTAACAAATTGGATTGACGATAATGGATTGATTGATTTGGGTAAACAAAACGCAATTAGATTTGTGAAGTGGTTCGTGTGTACGGGAGGACATGACTCAGTGCAGTTTTTCTTACAATCTGTGGAACACTTTGAGAATCGTCTGACTCATGTTTTCGTGAGAAATAAAGGTTTGTGTGATGAATGGAGTTATATAGAGAATTTGGATCAATACAAAGATAACAAAAACAAGTATGACTTTGTGGTGATGGACTTTCCCAAGCTGGCTCATTGGGAAAAGAATATGGTAGATAGGCTGCAAATCAAGTTTGAATCAGCTTGCAGTCACTCGGATTTTGGCGTTGTTTCTAAACAGAAAGTCAAAAACTTTTTGAAGGAGGCGTATAAGACATTTGAAGGTACAGGGTTGGTACAATGAATGGCACAAGTGAAAAAAAGGTAACTGCAATAGATGAGTTATTAGCTGTAGCCTTGGTGGGGAAGAGCGAGGAGTTTAAAAAACGAGTTTGGGATTATGTGGATAAATCTGGGTTAACGCCTGATGATCCGTTGTTTTTGGTTCTGGTAGCAACGGGCAGGTTGGAGGTTCTGCTAGAAGATGCGCCAGATACTCTAGAGCAATTGTTTAAGAACTGGAGTAAAGAGATATCGCGGAATTTGGAGTTGGTTGAATCTGCAACAATTGAACGTCAGAAGTTAGCGATCGCTCGTGCTGTTGCTGACTTAATAAAAAAAGCAGAACAACAAGAAGCACAACGCTTGTTCACCTCCATTGTCCCCGCTACAGGACTTGTCATAGCAATATTGGGTTTGGGGATTATTCTTGGTATGAGCATTCCTCCTTGGTTAGAGGGTGGACTTTCCAAACCGCAGCGTCTCACCATAAATCAACTGGAGGCGTTGCGTTGGGCAGAGTCAAATGAAGGTGAGTTTGCCCGTAACCTGATGAAATGGAATGCTGGATACTTGGACAACTTTGAGTGTCAGAAGGACGCTCAAAGTTTAAAGGTGACACTGACTCAAGGGAGTAGGAAAGCATCTTCAGGGTTTTGCATTCTATGGACAGTTCCTCCCAATGAGCGCAAGTTTGTGAATTGACGCATATGAGTAGCTATCCCTATGTTTTGTACCCTGCGCTATTGCTTAATTTTATGTCGGAGCAAGGGGAAACGTGTGACTTCAACGTAGGGGATAGGGTTCAAATAAAAGAGCAATTCCTACAAGTTGCTGACAAACCCAATTCACAACATTTGTGGAAGCAATTGTATAAATTTATTGATGGATTTGTGACCATCCCAGCATGGACAAAGGTGCGTCACGCCCTGGTATTACTTCCTGGCATCATTTTGTTATTGGCTGTCATTAAAGGATTTGTAATTTTAGGAATTTTTGGTGATTACGGATGGCTCGTGCTAATTATTTTTGGGTTGGGAGGAGCGATACTACTGTGGTTAGTTTTTCATTCTCAAGTCGGTCAAGTCCCTAACAGTCATTTGACTCAAAAGGGACAGAAATTCATTCAATCAACATTACCTGAAAGCTTCAGTCATCTTCAAAAAAAAGAGAGTTTACCGCTAAATGATAAGAATCAAAAACTCCATCGACTCAAACAACTTAAACTCAAGCTTTACCAAAAAGTAAGACAACCTGTGGGGGTAAGCGATGCTCCGGTTGGTGCGAGTGAGCGGAAATTCAAGGCGGTTTTAGAGCAGCACTTTTGCTGTCTACGCGTACAAACTCAACTTAAATTCCCTGTCACAATTAATGGTAAAGAATACGCCTACAGCACTGACTTTGCAATCATTTTTGAAGAGATTGGATTATCGATTGATGTTGAAATTGACGAGCCTTATGATTATAAATCTAAAAAACCCACTCATTGTGTTGACCAGCCCAACGATATGATTCGGAATCAGTATTTTATCGAGGGAAATTGGATAGTTATTCGGTTTAGTGAAGCACAAATTGTTCTGTATCCTGATTCCTGCTGCAAAACCATTGCTAAGGTTATTCGCTCTATCACAGGATTAAAGCGGTTTGACAAACAGTTTGCTAATATTCCCAACCTCAAAGCAACACCGATGTGGACTTATCGGCAAGCATTACGAATGAGGAAGGCTCGTGTCCGCGAAGGTTATTTGTCAGGGCGAACGCATCTAAATTACTCTTGACACAAACCTGGGTTGATGCATTCCTGCAAAAATAATTGGTCGTTTAATTTATTTTCGCGCGTGTCAAAGCGAACGCCGAAAACCTTCTCAATAAGCACGTCTTAATGCGATTATTTGAGAGCTTATTAAGATTCATTTCTTCTTATTGACAAGATGCGTTTGCCCTAGGTTATTTGTCGTGTCTAAATTTTTGAATGTCTAATAATGAAAGGTTCAGATCACATTCCCCGGCGAAATCCTCAACCTTATTTGTCGTGTCTAAATTTTTGAATGTCTAATACGTCAAAAGGTAGATGTTAATTTGGTGCTGACTTGTGGCAGACCTGTATGTTTTCTGTAGTCCATTATTTTAATAATTATAACATTTCGGGCTAGCTAATTCTTTGATAGAAGCAGTCTGGATGTAAATAATTCGTAACTGAATAACAGTTCAGAAGTTGGAAACCATTAGTTACTGGGAGTTAAATAATGAATAAAAATCTACTCATTACCGCAGATAATTTGTTTCCCGAAGTTGTGCAGGAAGTTTTAAAAGACTATCCCTCAATAAGAGAATCTGTTGACACTTATCGGGACTTTTCTAAGTTTGAAACTTCGTACCATCCTCAACAAGTCAATGTTTACTTTGACGATTGCTGGGTTGCTGGTTGGAAATCCAACGGTCAAGTTGATGCAATACCCAATTTGTTATTGACAGCTACTGCACGTCCTGAAGTAGTGGAAATTGAGGTAGATGGTGAACCAGGGCTAATTTTAGTGCAAGGTGTGGAAGTTCTCAATCGTATTGAAAAGATTTCCGGTCACGAATTATGGCTGGTTGATTTTGAAGCGACTGCGTAAGCACCAAGACAATTTACAGTCCCTAAAAATATTTCATGTAGGAGTGACATATGGCTGCAACAAGAGCGCTTTTATCGATAGAGCAAACCCATAATTTTATTAAAGAGTTGGCAAGCCGAATGGATGCTAAATCTGGAGAGAAGATTAATATCCAGATGGGTAAAAACTCAGTTTATGAGGGTATTGTTGGACAGGAACCAGAGATGAGTAAGCTCACAGATACTCGTGTAGGAGTGCTGCGCTCAGCAATTGATATGGATACTCCTGCACTTGGACAAAAGGGTGAACCGTCCAATATTAAACAGGCGATTGTAATTGAAAAGAACGACCAAGAAATGTTTAGATTTGAGAAAGGTCAAGTCCTTTCGAGTAAATTAATTGAACCAGAAATCACAAATTTACAGCCAGCACAAATAGAGGGAGTGGAGGTTGTTTCCCAAGAGAAAAGTGCAGTCGTGGCATTCGAGTCCATAACTCCTTTTGAGGTAATAAAAAAGGAAGTAGAAGCATCTCAATTAAGAGAAGAAAGTCATGTTCGTGCCTCCACCAAACAATTTATCGAACACAAGGAGCAGCAAGCTCAACTTCAACGAGAGGAGAACTCGAAAAATTGGCAGTGGTTCCAGATGTCCAAAATTGAGGAGAAGCAAGGTGTCTACTCTGGTTCAGTCTCAGTTGAGGCAATTCAGGATTTGGCGGTAAGTAAAGCTCCAGTACCAGAAAATCTGCGTTCAGAACGGGATGGTGCAGTTCAAAAAGCGGAGCAGTTTGTGATCCAGGTTGCTCATAAGGCACTCCAACAAAAAGGTAAAGAACTTGTCCCTGGTGTCAGGACAGCGACAGTAACTGGCTATACTATTACCCAGAATGAGGCGACGGGTGATTTATCAATCGACAAATCGAATCAAACGTTTCTGCGACACGATACAGGAAAGATTGAGCAGAGTTACCGCCCTGATGGAGTTTTCAAGGCAAAAGGAAACGAAGTGACTCATAACCGTCTGTTGACCAAAGATTTGGACAACTTTGATTACATTGAGCGCAAGCAACTGACGCGGGACAGTCTTGCTCCTTTACGTGACATGGTAAATGTGTACGGTAAAGAAGGGAAGGTGCCAATTGAGACGTGGGTGGGTGGCACTAAAGAGAATGCAAAGATTGAGAAAATGCAAGGTCGCGCTTTTATTTCCGAGAAGGCAGGTATACAAATTATTGAATCTGCCAAACATTTGCAAGTTCGAGATATTGAAGGCAACCTCCAGATGAAGGCTTACGGTGATAAAGTGGAAAAGCCGTTCACAAGGGAGCAGGTTAAGGACTTTCAGGCACGTTATGCGGTTGTGCAGCAGCTAAGAGCAGAGCGCTCTGGGCAATTGCAGAAACAATCAGTAGGCATGGAAATGGGGAGATAAAGGTGGTGAACGATACGCGTGAAGGCGTCTGTTGCTTCTTTGCAATCGCATTCGTAGTGCTCGCCACGAATGCGATACTCCTCTGGAGCCGCCCCGCATGGCGATAAGCCTCTAGCTTGACGCGTCCCTTGCGCGTGTCCCAAAGGGACGAGCGCGTATCGCGTCGTGTATATTGTTCAGCCTGGTCAAAAAGACCAGTAAAAATCAGCTACCCTAACAAGCTATGTTTTGATGGTCATCAGTGATAGACTTCAATCCCATTTTGCGTAGAAGCGCCGTAAATAATTTGCCAGAGTTTCAACAGCATTACCTTTTGCAGCAGTTCTGTCAGATGGTTCCTGGGTTTGTTATGTCAAAGATCAAACAAAAGTTTCAACAGCATTACCTTTTGCAGCAGTTCTGTCCTATCTTGTTTGGCTACTTCAGAGTATAGTGCCGCAGCTAGCATTTTTGGATCTAGCGTCGTAAGTTCTGAATAGGATTGCTATAGATAGGGCATCGGTCTAGCCGTAGCTAGCATTTTTGGATCTAGCGTCGTAAGGATCAATTTTTTCCAGTATGATCACTCAAGATGTTGTCACCCGTGCATCGTTGGAGTGGTCGAGATGATTGCAGCTAAAACGCCTACTAGAAGACACTGGGAACTGTTTGAGGTTTATAAGGCTAAGGTTGCTGAAAAGATGGAACCCGAAGAGTTCCTGAAACACTGGTCAGTGAGTTATGAAGAACTTGCCGAATTGTGCGGACGCTCTAAAAGCACGGTAGCTCATTGGTTTTCAAGCGGCTTACATCGCAGAGAACCAACTGAGGCTGACAAACGCCGCTTGGCAGAGATTCACGCACTCTGGACTCAATTTGAAAACGAACCTGCTCACCTCAGAGAAATCTGGGCGAGAAAACGCAATCGCAAACACGGAGCCTAATCCTGAAAAATTGGGCAGGCTTTTTTGGTTGATCGTGTCACCGCTGCCTAAGATCAGGGAGTCGCCCCCCTGTCTCGGCTACAAAACCGTGCGTGAGATTTTCACCTCACACGGCTCCTCAATGATTTGGCTATTTTCATTAGTACCTCTGACAGCTTTATCATCATTAGCTGTTTTTGTATCGTGGCAATGTCGATGGAGTAATTGGAGATTATCTTGGGTATTTTTTCCGCCTTTTGCACGCGGTTTTTTGTGGTCTATCTCCAGTAAATCTCCATTTTTAAAGAACAATTCGCAATGGGCGCATTTACCTTTTTGCTTTTTCAAGAGTTTTGATACCCTTGTTGTCGCTTCTGGATGCATTCCCATTCTGGTACTCCAATATATCCAATCTCCGTCATAAGGGCTGCATTCCCCTCGCACTTTTATGTGTCTAACAATCGGTGTTTCAGAGTGCTTAATAAGGCGCATCTTTTTACCTTCTTTCCTACTGGAAAAGACCCATCCTTCCCCGTGAGTCCGTCAGCATATCTGTGTCATTACAACAGAGCGTTGGCTTCTGACTCAATCCCTCTCCCTCAATGCATACGGTTAGCACCTACTCAGTATCGACCAACTGAGAGCATTAAGGGGGTTACTTCGTTCCTGACAACCATTGGTTATAACCTTTAGAGTGATGCTGTCCACCGGGTTTATGGGAAGTGCTTGTTGGTCGGCACGGGAACCGCCAACTCCATATCCTTTGCCTTTTGGCTCCAGCCTCAACAGTTTTCAGGCATTGCCTTAAATCCTGCTTTCCCTTTTCGAGTTAGCCTTTAAGCTGGTTGATTTTCACGATGGTTCAAGCGCATCTTCAAGGGCGTTGCCTTTACTCATGGGTTCTTGCTAGACGGGTTTCCAGATTCGGCTTCCAGATACCGCCATGATTCCCCGTTACAATGGTCACTTGAGGTTGCTACTCTCAAGTGTGGGGGACTCGCTGTCACCGCTGCACCTGCGGGAAGGGACTTCTCATAATAATTTGAGTCACCCTCATGGTTGTCAAGTTGTCAAGGTTCAGTTAGGATTACTCCTTTCTTTTTTTTCTTGCGGTCATCCCTGAATATTTTTATTCATTTCGACCAACGAATCACAGCCCTAATTAATTCGTGGGGTATGAAGCCTGCCCAATTTTTTGCGGCAAATTCGACACGATACAAAATGTAACGATTAGTTGTCACTGGTGCATTATTTAGTTGCACCAGTGACAACAGTGGCTTTATTTTGTTTACAGTTATTCCCGCTCAACACAGGTGAACTATGATGATCCAAAGCTTTCTATCCAGTGCTGACAGCCCCAGTACACCCATTCCTAACCAAGCTGGTGAAAACCTACCCCCAGACAGAGAACCCATCAAACATATGCTGATTGGTTCGCCCAAAGCTGTGAAAAGTACAATTCACTACTTGCAACTCATTGGTTATGCTGATGCTGTGGCGTGGAGTCCCCTGGTACCAACCCCTAATCCGGGAGAGGTCATGAGCATTATGAGCCGCTCCCTGAAGGTATAGCTGCCTTGCCATCAAAGGCGGCGTGACTCCTGTTGTTGCCATTCTTCGGACCACTCTGCTTCCCAGGATTGCTCATTATATATTTTGGTTGCTTGGGACATCTTTAAGGAATGTGCTTTACCAACATATTTTCTTGGTTGCCAACCAATATTTGAGTATTCCCCGTACAGATGTCTCACCGCTAGTTAAGGTTAACAAACCAAGTCAACAAGTGTGCGCCCTATACCGAAATGCTGGGCGCGATAAGCACTTTTAAAACTTTAATTTTTAATTGACAATTCAATTTCCAACTGACCTGGAGAGATATTTCCCCGTCTAAATCGATGATAGTAGAGGTGACAACTACTGCACAAAGGCGCAAGATTCTCTATTCGATTATCGGCTGGATTTAAGTTCCAATGATGAACTTGAAGAGTGTAAGCTCTGCGTTGAGATAAAGTCCAATCAGGAGTTTTTTCTCCTGGTTTTAAGCAAAGTCTACCGCATTTTTGACAACACCACCCGACTGATTCCTTCAGTTGGGTGGCTATTTCTTTCCAATTAGATGGATACCGACTCCTGCTCATTGTTGTGTCAAATTATATACAAATAATCTTGTGGAAACTTGATTAATTTTATCTTATTGAATATATTGTGTAGAATCTCCGCAAGTTTGGCATATCTCAGCCAGCGTGTACCATGTTACAATCAGCTTGTCGATATCAAAATTGATATCAAATGCCAGATCAAAAATCCCCACCAAGCGAGATGATTCGTGTGCCCGTTCCACTCATTGGGGTGGTTCGGCGACTCTCAAAACTACACAGGCAGGGTCATACAATTGCCTTGCTGCAAGCCTTAGAGGAACTAATATCAAATTTCGATATCAATAATGATATCGATGTGACAGCAGGCGATAAATCAGTCAAACAGTTAGAGGAGAAGCTCTTGAAACTGGAATCCCATCTTGCAGCTCTTGGCTCTTCAGTAGAAAAAAAACTAGAAGTTATCACGTTGAAACTAGAGTTAATCGAACGGTCTATCGCCTCTGGGAAATTAGGTCACAACACTAAACCGCGAAGATTCGCGTATCCGTACCAACAAACACAAGTTGAACTACAGCCCAGGACAAACGAAAGTCTCGCTCAAAGACTTGGTGTCACCCCTCAAGGTCTTGTTGCTGAAAGAAAAAACAAGAGCGTCAAAGAATTTTTGAGTTGGTCCCGTAACCGCGACCCAATGAGTGTGGGATGGGAATGGAATGCCTCCTCAGAACTGTACTATCCAGTCAGATAAGTGCGATTCGTTGTCGTACTTCAGCAGCGGACTGAAGTTGTCCAATGCTATACCGAGTTGCGTTAATACGCCTTAGATATGTGATAAATTAATTATCGAAAAGGTTTATTTTCGATAGTTATTATGTCGCCTAATGATGGGTCGCACTCGCTCTCCTTAACTAATCCGTTCGCCATTGCTGCTGAACGTAACCTTTTGGAAGAGTTGCTCTTTGGCAAGCGCAATAAAAGTACCCGTCATGAGTACGCGAAAGATTTGAAGAACTTTTTTGTGACAGTGTGTGGTCAGGAACCAACACCCACTCTGGTGGCACAATTTTTGCAGATGGACCGATACTCTGCTGTTACCCTCGTTTTACGTTACAAGGCACAGTTGGTTGATCAAGGGTTGAAGGAAGCGACTGTTAACCGACGGTTGGCAGCGATTAAGTCGTTGGTTAACTACGCTTATAAAGTGGGTAAGTGTGACTGGACTTTGGCTGATATCAAGAGCGAGAAGGTTACTCCTTACCGGGATACGACAGGAATTAGCCCGGAAGCGTTTAAGAAAATGCTTTTGGTGCCAGACCGGGAAATTTTAAAAGGGAAGCGTGATTATGCGCTGCTGCGACTGTTGTGGGCAAATGCCTTGCGCCGGGAGGAGATTTCTCACTGTAATATTGAGGATTTGGATTTAGAAGCGCGGACGTTGAGTATTCTAGGGAAGGGAAGAGGAACTCAGAAAGAAAACATTGACTTAAAACCCAAAACCTGCGATGCGCTCCAGGATTGGTTGTTGGCGAGGAAGGAACTTGATATTAAGCAACCACTGTTTATTTCGTTGCGACCTCATTATGGACATCGGCTGACGGGAGATGGAATTCGTAAGATTGTTGTTGCTATTGCAAAGGAAGCTGGAATTTCTAAAACCGTCAGTCCGCACAGAGTCAGACATTCGTCGGTAACTGCGGCGCTGGATGTGAGTGGAGGAGATGTCAGAAGCGTGCAAAAGTTGAGTCGGCATGCAAATTTGAATACTTTAATGATTTATGATGACAATCGCACCAAAGCGCAAGGTAAAATTACAGCTCTATTGGAAGATTTGGTTTGAAATTTATCAGCCCTGAGTCCTTACGGACGCTCTGCGCTTACACGTAGCGTCTGGAGCACAGGAGTTAGCGTCTGGCGTCTTTGGCTCTCTTAAGAATTTGCTCAACAGCATCTAAGTAAGCTTTACTACCAGCTTTTTCTGTGTTCTAAGTATCCTCCTAGGCGTGCAATTGCTCTAATCGTCCATTCAATCGTAAATTATACGTCTTTTTTTAGTTTCGGTGAAGTACTTGCAAGCAGCACATCCATCTGTACTTTTGTTAACACTTCTGTTGCGGAAGTTTGAGGAGAAGTTCGGTGCAAAGATGAACTATATTAATTTATTCGTACTGCCGTGGTTGGATACTGGATTACGCTTAAGTAATAGTAAATTATAAGACTATTCTTGCAAAGCATTTCTAATAGTGTCAGTGTCCAATTCTAATAGTTCTGCTATCTCTTGAATGCTCATCCCTCGTTGCACAAGCTTTGGTAAAATTTTTAACTTAGTCTTCATTTCACCTTCTGCTTTTGCTTCTTGATAAACTCTAGTCTCTTTCAGCAAGTTTAAATTCAGCATGGTTTCTACTTCCTCGCGGCTTAGGTTAGGAAATTTGTAGACTACGATTGTCTCTATAAATTCTAGAACTTTTCTTTGGATGAGAGTATCTGTCAATTCCTCCTTAGCTTTGCTAATGAGCGTTTTGGCAAATTCTCCAGTTTTATTCTCACTCTCTACAACTAAGCGTACAATTCCTACTCCCAAAGAATCATCTGGTACATCTTCCAGTTCGTCTAGGTAAAAGCGACGTAGATGAGGTTCCAACAAGGAACGATAACGTAGGGGATAGCTACGTTCATTACTGCGTTTATCGTAAATAACTATTGCGAACCAGTCAGGTAGTGGTGGCTGATATTGGGTAAAGTAAAGGAAAATACTTGTAAACAGTCGGTCATAAAATTCTTCATCTTTGTAAAACTGAATCTCTACAAAATACAGTGGTTCATTGGTGAATTCTCCAATAGGAGAAAATACTCCATCTAATCGGAAGCTTTTTTGTTTAATTTCTGGTGCGGTAAACTCATAAGTATTGATGTTAGTATCAGGTTTGCCAATGATTTCAAAGAAGATGTTGGGAAATTCTTTAAATATCTCGTAGAAAATTGCATCTGTTTTCATACTTACGAGTTACGAATTATTTAAACATTCTATCCCATGCCTCTAGGACTAATCTTTGCGTGCGGTATTCGCCAAATTGCTTAATTTTATTTTGCTGACTTTTAAACAGAACAATCAGAGGTGAAGAGTTAACGATGACGCGATTAATCGATATTTCCCATTTCCCATTTCTTTAAATTCTGCCCTTTCCACTAAAGCACTATCTGCACAACGGATTGCTACCTGCCAAAGATATTTTTTACCTATCTTTCACTAATCAACTGTAGTAACGCTTCTGTTGATATCTTGCCACTCACATCAGCACCTTCGAGCAGACTGTCTGCCAAATCTCGCTTATGGTGATGCAAATCCACAATCTTATCTTCGATAGTATCCTTTGCTACTAAGCGATAGATAGTCACCGGACGTTGTTGTCCGATACGATGGGCACGATCTGAGGCTTGGTCTTCTACCGCTGGATTCCACCAAGGGTCCATGTGAATAACGTAATCAGCAGCAGTAAGATTAAGACCAGTACCGCCTGCCTTGAGGCTGATTAAAAAGACATCCCCAACTCCCGCCTGGAAAGCATCCACCCGTTTTTTACGCTCTGGAGCTGGAGTACTGCCATCTAGATATTGATAATTAATACCTTGCTTATCCAGATAATCTCGGATAAGATGCAAATGGTCAACAAACTGACTAAACACCAAAGCCTTGTGACGATTCTCCAGTAGCTCAGAAAGCACCTCAGCGAAGAGTTGCAACTTAGCGCTGGGTAGTTCAGTGTCAGACATCACCAAACGAGCATTGCAACAGGCACGACGCAATTTCATGATTTCTGCCAGTACTTGTAGGTGTTTGTGCCCAGCAGTTGCCTCAGTTTCGCTCAGTTTGGATATTGCCGAACGACGCAACGCTTCATAGAAAGCCATTTCCTCGCGACTCAACTCCACATGCAAGAGGATTTCGGTACGGTTCGGCAACTCTTCGAGTACTTGATTTTTCGTGCGACGCAACAGGAATGGTTGAATGAGTTTTTTCAGTTTGGCGCGTACTTGTTTATCCTGAGATTTTTCAATTGGAATCGCAAAGCGTTGATTGAAACTTTCAAACGAACCGAGTAACCCAGGATTGATAAAGCGGAACAAATTCCACAATTCGCCGAGATGGTTTTCAATCGGAGTTCCAGTTGTCATCAGTTTGAAACCACCTTTGAGGTTCATCGCCGCCTGGGAACGTTTGGTGGTCATATTTTTGATTGCCTGGGCTTCGTCAAGCACAATTGTTTGCCACTGCACTTGCGACAGCATTTGAGAAACTTCTTCCTGCTGTAGAAGACTGTAGCTGCACACTAGCATATCAAACGGTTGTAACCCAGAGAGCAATTGTTGGCGATTCCTTTCCTTCGGAACGCGAAGCGAACGGAGAACTGAGCGATCGCCACTGCCAAATTGAACAATATTAAGAGTAGGAGCAAACCGCTGCGCTTCACTCACCCAATTCATGCACACCGAAGTGGGGGCAACAATCAGAGTTGGTCCAGAGTTGGCACGGGTAAGAATAACAGCTAATGCCTGCACGGTCTTACCCAGTCCCATTTGGTCTGCCAAGCAAGCCCCAACACCCCAGTGTGCCAAACGCGCCAACCATGTAAATCCCTCCATTTGGTAGTCACGTAGTTCTGCTTGGAAGGTAGAGGGAAGTTCCGGTTGCAGGTTTTGCACTTCCTTTAGACGCTGGATATGTGCCTTCCAGTGCTTGTCTGCTTTCAGTTTGCCCACTTCATCTACCAAATCTTCCAACCCTAATGTTGCCAGTGGGTGAAAGCGTATACCTTTACTATGTTTTTCTGAAAACGTCTGCAATTCGTCCAGGCGTTTGCGAAACGCTTGAGTTAAAGCCAGGAATTGACCATCACCAAGGGGGATAAAACGACTTGGGGTTTGCTTGAGTAGTTCCAGCAGCTGCTCCATATCTAGCACAAGGTCGTCATCCAGTTTCAACTCACCAGTAGCAGCAAACCAGTCCTGCTGGCGTTGAATTGTCAACTGGAAATCTTTAAGGTCTGCATGGTATTTGACACGCAGTTTTTCTCCTTGGGGCCATTCTAGCACCACGGTGTTCCCCAATGCTTGCAGTGACAACAACAGTTCCAAACAGTCCTCTGGCTGTTCTATAAGCCATTCATTATCTTGTTCTTCAGTACGAGTCAAGGTGGGGCAAGCTGCTACAGCAGCATTGGCAAGTTGCTTTTCTTTTTGCAGATTTCGTGTGGTTTGCAGTCGCTTGCCATCGATTTCAGCAATCACAGTTTCGCCCCCTGTACCAGGGCGATAGTAGGGACCACCTTGGGTAAAAGGGCAAGATAGAAGGGATACTTTCAATCCTACACCAGCAGGCAACAGGTGAATATGGGGTATCGTCTGTGCTGGTACTTCTTCACATCCAGAAAGCCCACCACCGATATCAGAATGCACAGTGACGATTCCAGAGACAGCATTGATGGCTGCCAAGACTTGCTTGTCGGCAGTAGCAGGTACGTTGAGCCGATTCTCCTTGCCAATAATCTCTGCTATGCGTCGGTGTTCAGCACTAATTTCAATGACCTTGATGCGGGTTGGAGTTTCCTTGACATTTAGAATATTCTGTGATTCTGCCAGTTTGGGAGAAAATTCTAAAGTTAAGCGACCAAGATTTCCTTTTTTGACAATGAGTTCTGGTTCTCCCTTGACAATTTCCACGCGAGTGGTCGGGGAATCTTCCCAGAAGACTAGTGGGTGTCCAATTAATGCAGATATTGCTTTTTCATTGAATGTATACTCGGTTTTGCCGTGATACCCATAATTATAGGAAGTAAATGTTTCAATGCAGCCACATACTCGGATATCCTGAGGTGTGAGGTAATTAAACTCACCCAGGTTATCACTCAGGCGCTTGAGGGCAATTGGACGACCTTTACTCCAAACACCTTGGGCGTTAACTTTCTGCTCGCGTGGTTGCAAGATACATTTGCTAGGGTAGAAGGTAATAAACCATGCTAAGCGCAGTTGAGCCTCTGTTTTTGTCGGTGAGTGCGGTTCCTTCTGTAGATTTGCGAGTGCATTTAAACAAAGCTCCCAATGTTCCTGTGGTCGAACCAGGTCTACTATGGTGTGTATACCGCTATCTTCCCGCAATATCGCTGCTTGTGTATCATAGGTGCTGCGTCCTTTGAGCCGGGAGAGGAGTTCTGCACTTTCCATTGCTAGCCAGTGGTAACCAGATGCAACAGCTTGCTGATAGAGTGGTTCTAACAACTTGGGCAAGCGCTTTTTGGCTTTCTCAACATCTACCCAGTAGAGACAGAGGGCACAAAAGAGTGTTTCTAAGCTGTTATGCTCTTCGGTGGAAGCAATGTAGGCGCTGACTATAAATTCTTTTTGGGCGATATTACCTTGCTGGACTTGCAGCACGATTTTCAATCTCTCATAAATAGTCCTAAGCCAATGATCTGGGCGGGAAGTTAGACTGGCGCATTCCTCTGCTTCCCGGAGGCGATTAGGGGAACCATCTTTTAATAATGCCAAGATAAAAAACAAGCCGCCCATAGTGTTGAAATAGACCTTTTGCTTACCCTTGGCTTTCTTGAGGGCTTTGAGGGCGTGTGTGTAATACTTGATAGCTTGTTCGTTTTCACCACGCAGAAAATTCAGCCAACCCCAAAAGACGGCGGCGTTATCTCGATAGTCGTCAGATATACGCTCTAAACTTTGTTGTGCTTCTTGTATGCAACCTCTTAGAAGGAATTGTTCGCTCAAAATCAGGTGTAGATAATCTGAGGAATGTCCAGAAGGAGTAGAGCATTCTTCTTCTAGCAGGGCAAACGGTTCTTCGGCGAGAGAACATTTTAACGCTGCATTCAACAGGATGATAGATATGGCGCTTTCATACAAACCTTGTGGTAGGGTGCGAAGCCAATCTGCATCGAATGGGTTATTGCACACCTGCTCGAATATGTTCTCTATAGATATTTTGTCTTGGCTATTATATTTATAGTAGTCTTCAAACTGTTTGTTAATATAATTGAGGTTGTGGCGGTAAAGACCAATGCGGACTTCCCGAATCAATTGGCTCGTGTTCTGGAAAATTCGGGGTCCGTTGTGCCAATGAGTACGTATGGGTAGCTTTTCTTCTACGGCTATTGCTAATATTTCAAAGCGTCCAGCTTTTACCGCGTCACGAGTGGCAATCTCTGTGAGTAGCGGACGACACTGAGGACTTTGCCCGCTTTCTTGAATGAGCAAACCTGCTGAAATCAATTTATCAATATGGCGACTTAAAGTTTTGCTAACAAAAGGTTTATTATTTTCATCTAATGTGCCAGTTTGATTGAGGCAATTCATGAACGAAGTTCTGTTTATCGGTTCATAAATCACCGAAAATAATTGCACAATCTTTTGGTCTAGGGGTGGTAGCTGACGATAGACTTGGGCAAGTTGCGTTTGTTGTTGTGGGATATCAGCAAGAGAATCGGTCATGATAATAATAGGCGTTTCTCTATAGTGATTCTAAATGTTGGAGCGAAAATTATGTTGTTAATTCAGAATAATACCGAGCTTTGTGCATTGTTTGAGCAAATGATGTAGAAGGAGGACGCACTCATCTATCCCTCAGCTGATTAACTAGTTGGTGTGGTAAGGGCGCACCAAGATGGTAGTTCAATTCAGCACTTGTTTATTCACCACAGGTGTGGTATAATCCTGGCAAATTCACGCTCCCCAGTAAAAAGGATGCTCAAGTGGTGTGTCTTCTTCTTGACAAGAAACGTACTACTTCTTGAAACCTGAGTTCGATGTAAGAAAAGGTCTAAAAACTAGATATAGTAAGCGATTAAGCAACACACGTCCATTTCATTTGATGTCAATAAGCTTCGATAAATGAGAATATATTTTTTCTGCCCAATCTTCCCCCAGGTTTGGTCGGCTTTGCTTATAAAGCTAGAGTCGGGTGTGCTTCCCAACTCTAGTGCTACATTTTTGGTTGTCTTTAGTAACCCAAGTTGCTAGTTATCAAAAAGCGCCTTATTTTAAGTACGAAATTCAAAAAAATGGTATTTTTAAGTACTTAAGAAGGTACTTTATGTATCAATTAGATACGGTTTAGGGTCACTAACTAGCAACTTACGTTAGTATTAGAAGGGATTTTGTGCTATTGAATTCAATTCAGTTACATCTTGGGACTTTTTAGTGATATTTACAACTTTTACTCCTTCAATTTCACCATCTGAGTCGAGACCATATTCCTTGAAAAAAGCTTCTCTTTCAGTTTCTTTTGCAAAGCGGGACTGCTGATGACGCTTTTGAGAACTACCAGTTGTGGGATGTGAACTCACTTTTACTTCTTTTGATACTGAGTTCGATTCAGTCAATTTTTCAGTTTGCTTGTGGATGATTTGAACAATTTCTGAGTTGCCTATAGGAGCTTTAAATTTAATATCTAAGTCAGTTAATTCGTTATCTTGATCGTCAAAAGAGTCTTCATCTGTGTCCTTTACATATTGTTTGGATATCAGCGTTTCTGCGTGTTCCAGACTAACTCTTTCCTCAATAGCATCTGCAACATCTTCCTTCTCCTTACGGTTCCAGTTTCGCAATGCTTCCTTAACCTGTTCAGTTGCTTTCATTCGAGAGGATTTGTTCACTAGTAAGTCAGCAAACTGTTCAGCAAAGAATTCCAAGATTTCTTGTGTCCGTTCCAGCAATAAGTCTATTTCTCCCTTCCCACGGACATTAATTTCAGTGTCTAATTCAATCTCTACTTCCGGAATGGAGATAATCCCATTTCCAAAACTCTCCCAGTACATTTTGATAAATTCTTCCCATTCGGGCTTCCAGACTTCAGCAAAGCGGCGTTCCTCGTCATAGGTAGCTCTCATCCATTCTCCAGTGGCATTAAACTTACCTTTGCAGATTTGATAATCTTGATAAGCTCCTGATTCGTAATGGTCTGCTTTGATTTCCATCTTTCGTAAGCCCCACCACAGTTTTAATCCACCGTAATAGTAGGCATTGAATTCATAGCGAAGCTTTTTGATAGTCGTTTCAATTTCTCTTGATTTCTTAGCGGCTAATAAACATTTGGGATCATATTTGCGTGTCAGGTTTGGTTTAGGCATTTCAATTCTCCTTGATATTTCAACCGAATGAAACAATTGATTTTTCACCCCATTTATTACTTTTTATTTTTTTTACTTTTTCTTCTAATTAATGGGATGAAAAAGCCCCCAGAAGTTATATGCTTCCAAGGGCAGTAAGTTATGTGGAATGGGTTACAAGAGAGCAGTGCATTCCAAGCCAAAGCAGTAAGGAGATTGCACTTCTTTCTTCTTGAACAGTTGTGCCACAGCAGCAACTTTTAGCCACAGCTTCTTACTGCTGCTGACGCTGGGGGTTTACGGGGAGAAGCCTTGACGCAAGTGTGCGGTCGAAATCGCTACAGAGATTTCGAGTACCGCACTTTGCGCGGCAAGCGAGTGAGGCGAACGTGGAATAAATGCCCTACAGGGCGTTTATGCCGCGAAAGTCGCCCTACGACTCTTGCCGTCTGAAAAATTGGGTGAGGTGTTTTTGTTCAAGACGACACCTACCCAATTTTTCATGACCAAGGCTTCGCCCCGTATAATGAAGAACCCAGCAGCACGCCGGGGAGTGTGAGGGGTGGCGCGATCGCCCTCACATATTGCTTTATTGCGTGTCAGCGCAACCATTTCTTTACAAGTTGGACAACACTTTTTCTTGTAGTTCTTCTTTGTAGCTAGGGCAAGCAAGTATCATTTTCAGTTGTCCATTCTTGATGTAGAAGTTCCCTTTACCTAATAAATTTTCGAGTTGGTCTTGCATTTCAAAGCTGAGATTAGTATTTTCAATTGAAGTTTGTACAAGAACTTTATCAGTTCCATCAGGAGACTTGAGAAAGAACCGAATGCTGATGAGTTCTGCATCTTCGACTACTGAATCAACAAGGACTTTGTAAGTTCCTTGGGACTTGACGATTATTCTAATACCTGTAGGGTTTTCCATTGTTTGAAACCTGTCAAGGGACTTACTGAAGTACATTTAGCGTTGTGTTTTAGTTGAATTCCAACAAAGCTACACCGATTTTGTTAGGAACAGTCCAAAATACAACGGCGCTAATTTCTGGATGATAAGTTTGCGCTCTTGTTAGTAGAAGTTTTTTAATGATACCTCCATATTGAAAATTATCTTCACCGAAGAAGAAATGGTTTTCAGACAAGGCAGCAATGATTTCGAGGTTTAGGAATTCACAAGGTGCAATCTTATCTATTTTTTGGACTTCTTGGAGCAGAAAAACACCACGTTGATTTTTATCTCTATCTTTTGTAAAGACAGAAATAAGGGGTGTTACTGTATTTAGTAATATTTCAAACTCATCTGCAACTGCCTCAATGTGTTCTGGCGCACTGGCAAAGATATTTATTCTCCATTTCAACATTTCTGTGAGAAGATTGTCATTGTCTTGATTAGAAGGCATGGCTGTTCATCGTGGTAAATACGCCTGGAGTAATAGCATATGTACATACTTACTCCAGGTATGAAGTGAATTGATTTGACCAAAGAAGTAGTCAGGAGTCAGAAGCCAGAATACAGAATGTATTGTGTGCAAGTGGCGGATGACTTGGGGGTATCAAGCCCCCACTAATTGCATTCTGGTTTCTGAATTCTTCTTCGTTGACGAGAGTTATAGTTTATATTTCAAATGTAGCAAGAGCTTCTTTGAGGGCGCGACAACGCTGTAAATGATCAGCAAACAGTGATTTCGTTTCAGAAATCAGTTTTTGTAAGTTGGTTTGAAACTTTTCTTCATCTGCAACAGCTTGTTCTGCTTGGGGATTCAGTTGGATGGCTTGTGGTATTATAATTTCAAATTCGTAAGGGATAATCAGTTCTACTTCATCCTTATCATTTTGAAACCGTTCAAACCAGCGGTGACATTTTGCAATTGCTTCGTTAATCTGGTCTAATCGGTAGAAGTCACTGAATTTAAATCTGGGTACATCGTAATCAAAGTGCCGCTCTAATGACACATAGAATTTTTGATTGAAGTAGTCGCGGTTGACTAATAATCGGGGTTCTCCTCTTAGGGGTTTATGAACAATGCCATCGACTAAAATTTTTGATTTCGCCCATAGACGTGCTTGTTCTTGATGTTGATCTAGAGATTGGTAGTCACTACCGTAACCTGTAATAACTGGCTGAATTGACTCAAATTCAATATCTTTGAAACGGTCAATTTTATGATCACACCATAACTGGTTGTTATACCAACGGTACTGACGGATGCGAGTACGACGCTCACCTCCTAACATCTCAGGAGCAGCATTTTTGTCAGTTTCAATAATAGCCACAGGTGCTTCTTTGTCGCTTAATGCTGGTATTTCAACTGTGTACTCACCCTGAAATTTTTTTGGTCTTGGCTTGCGACAACGAGGTGGAATGATGTTTTCAGTGTAAGTGAATTTCCAGGTAACTTGAAAATTTGTCATTTTTCTTCTCTATATGTGATATTTTCACCCCTAACAAAAGCAAATTATTTCATTTATTTACTTTCTTTTGATTGTTGCTGCTTGCAATCAATCTTGGTAATACAGTATCATTAAGGATTCAGGAGTCAGGAGCCAGAAGTAAAAAAGGTTTAGAGTCTGGCTTTTAAACAACACCGTTGTACTTCATTTACTTGCAATGTGCTGTATCTTTTTGAGGATTACATAAAGGACAAAAGCTAACAGGACTATGCCGTCTTTTCAATGCTCGCTCAGTTTCACGAGTACAACCAGACCAGTGACGGACGAGTTGTAATTCGTATTTATAATCTTGCACAACCGCGCGGGTAATTTTTGCACCGATACCGTTTTTGTGTTCTGAGAAACGCTTTTTCAGACTTTTGCTGGTGTAGCCTAAATAATGTTGAGCGCAGCCTTTTGAATTTTCTAAGTTTCCTATTTTATCTGAAAAGTGGAGAAGATAAACAAAGCCCATAATCTGCATTGCTTTTGATTGATTTGCAACCTAAGCGAGCAGCACTTATGGGCATATGTAATATTTTATTTTTCCATCAATTGCAGTTTAACGCTGCTTTTTGTTCGCTATTCTCCATGACTATCACTTGAGTATCGTCTGAGTGCAAACCAAGGTCTTTATTAATAGTAAGTTGCTCCTGTATTGCTGTTTGTAATTCTGCCGCTTTTGGGAATGGCTGTTCTTTTTGAATTGATAAATCGTGGAAAGCTGTTTTCAGCTTTTGGAGTTGTGCTGCAGCTTGTTTAAGTTCTTTATCAATACCCTCAGTCACGCAATGTTCCAAAGCAGAGATTGTTCCCATTGGTGTTTGTCTGACTGAAGCGTTGTAGGTTACATCTCCTACTATATGGATTGTGCTGCCTCCTACATCATGCCGAATTAACAATTCAAATCCAGCGAACTTACCGAGTGGAAATGTTCCATAGTTTGCCTGTGCTTCTAAGTCGCGTGCAACTGCGTTAATAATTTCACCTGCAAGCGATCGCTTGTCTAGTTGCACTGTCTTACCATCACAGGCGCGGAGTCTAATGATAAACTTATTGCCAGCAGTAGATACTGTGCGGTCTTTGTCAGCTTGATGATTAGCTACTTTTACACTCGCTTGTTCAATTCGACCAGGCAGATGTTCTAGTTCTTGTCGGATGGAAATTTGCTGATTGATATGGTCGCGTTCTTCCTGAAGCAGTTTGGCAACAGTTGCATCTAACTCAACTTTTCGCATTAACCTTGGGTCACCGCTGGCAGTTGCCATGACTTCAGCATAAGACAGAACTATGTCGGTGCAGTCATCAATACTACGGGCTGTGTTTTTTCCAGCCAGGGCTGCTTCAATAAATTCAGCTTTGGTTTTAGAAGTTTGGTACAGGTAGCCATCCGGACTTAGCCCTGCAACCTTTTTCCCTTGGGCATCTTGTAATGGTTTACCTTGAGTGACGTAACGATATATTGTCACTTTGGGATTATGATTACCTTGACGAACCGAACGTCCGGCGCGTTGCGTGTGGTCAGTTGGTCGCCAAGGACAGTCTAAATCATGGGCAGCTATGACGTAGTTTTGAACGTTGGTACCTACACCCATTTTGGCTGTGGAACCTATAAAAACCCTAACTTTTCGTTGACGCACGGCTCGAAATAAGGCTGATTTTTGTTCGTCAGTCTTGGCATCATGGATAAAGGCAATTTCTTCTGGAGAAATGCCACGTTTTATCAACTGACTCTTAATATAGTCGTAAACAGTGAATCGTCCTTGAGAATTTTCTTTTGGCGTTCCCACATCACAGAATATTAGTTGGGTTAAGCGTTCAGCTTGGGTAGATTGCCAGATACGAAAAACGTAGTCAATTGCAGCATCAACTTTGGTAGGAGAATAATTTAAATCGTGAATTTCTTCAGGGGTAAGAAATTCAGAAAGCACATCCAAAGGTAAGCAACGCAAATCAACGACACCCTGGCGGATGTGTGTCGTGATGCGGGGCATATTGTCAACAGTCGGTTCGACTTGTCTTGCAATGATTGCTTCGGCACGTTGAGCGACATAATTAAAGAACTTGAGTTGTTCGGGTGTCGCTGGCACTTCTTGTGTGATGTACTCTTTCTCTGGTTTTGGCAAGTCCAGGTCTTCATCGGTTAAGATGTCAGCCACTTGCCAAAATAACTGCCGCCATTCCGGAAGATTGTTGAATACAGCCAGTCTGCTTTTGACTTCCAAGGTTCCTTGAGGCGTGATTTCTGCACCCACTTTGACTTCAGCAAAGTTGGATACCCAGGCATCAAAGTGCAACAGACCTTTAACTTGTAAAGTTTCGTATTGCAGATATACCTGGTTAACCCACGCTTCGGCTAAGGTGTTGGTAATTGGAGTGGCACTCATCAGCGTTACGCCACGACCTGCACCATGTTTGTAGCTCATGTAGCGGGTCTTCATGAGAAAGTCCTTGGCACGGTACGAGGCTGTGCTAGGAACGCCTAGAACTCGATTGAGTTTGGTGTTGAGGTCAAGGTTTTTGACCTGTTGCGATTCATCGTAGAATATCCAATCAATACCCAATTCATCAAAAAATACCGTATTGTCTTTCGTTTGGGCATTAGCTACCGCGTCAATATTTTCTTCTAACCGCGTCAGTTTCTTTTCGAGGTTTTTCATCACCCTTTTGGTTCGCTGACCATTGCTTTTAGCTGCAAGGTAGTCTGCTTCTACCATATCTGATTCTTCTGACAAAAATTGCCCAATAGTGTCTGGATGCAAAGGTAATTTGCTAAAAGCACCTTGACTGAGGATAATCAAATCCCAATCTCCTGTGGCAATGCGGGAAGCTAACTCACGTCGTTTGTTGGCTGACATTTCTGCACTACCAGCAATGAGAAGCCGCATCTGGGGATACATTTGTATAGCTTCGCTTGCCATTTGTTCAGGTAAGTGATCCATGACAACCAGGCAGGGTTTGTAACAAATTCCCAGACGTTTGAGTTCTTGACTTGCGGCGATCGCTTCACTTGTCTTACCTGCTCCCACAGCATGACCGAGTAATGTGTTACCAGAGGCGACGATGCGCCAGATAGCGTTGAGTTGATGAGGACGTAATTTGTTGCGCCATTCTGGATTCATTCCCGGTAGTTCTAGATGGGAACCGTCAAAGTGTCGTGGCACAAGGCTATTGTACTGCTCGTTGTAAATTTTTGTTAATCGCTCAGTTCGCCCTAAGTCGCTCCAAATCCAGCCTTTGAAGAGTTCTTTGAGGTTTTCCTGTTTAGTTTGGGCAATGCGTGTGGCTTCTAAGTTCTCAACATATTGCTCGTCTACTTTGTCTCGAACTACCGGGACGCGGAGGTTGAGTGCTAATTCAATCAGTTGATGCGCCATCACGCGTTCAGTACCGTAAATTTGGCAATTGTTCTGCGAGGTGAGGACGTTTTTACGGACTTCCACCTCCCAAGTGGCGGTAGATTTGGAGTGGTAGACATGGATATCCTGTGCTGGTACGTTCAGTGTTTGAGCGATAAAATCTGCAATATCTTGAGTGGGAATCCAAGGAGAACCCAAGCGGACGTAAATGTCTCCAGGTAGCAAGTCTTTGGGTTGAACTTTCTCCAAGGCTTCAACGTTAACTGTTAGTTCTGGATTGGTTTGTGCAGTTATATCTTGCGAACACGCTATGCCTACGGTACGGTTGCGCCTATCGCTAACACGGGCGATCGCAAGTTTAGTCCTGACATAACCAGAAAGGTATTCGTCTGCTGTTACCCACTGCTTACTTTGAGGGTCAAAATAAATCAGTCTGTCTTTGTGCAATTCTTCAATGATAATTTCTGGGGGTTGTGACAGCAGCATCGTCATAAAATCAATGTCAACTCGTCCTTTCTCGCTCAAGCTGTAAATGAGTGCTTCTTTAGCAGTAGCAGCACTTGTTTTCGGTTGATATTCACGGATGGTGCGTTTTGTGAAAATGTCAGTTTTGGTGGCTGTCTCCGTATCAGGATCGTAGTTCTCCAGTGCCAACAATAGAGGATATTCTGGATCGCAAGCAAATACCCGGCGATTACCTGGAGAGTGCAACCATCCGTAGCGCTTAACCAAGGTATCATAGATGTGGTTGAGGTGTTTTTGTGCTTGGGATAGTTGGGAATCGCTCCCGCCATTCATTTGAAGAGTGAAAACTTTCTTAACTGCTTGGAGTAGTTGAATTAGCCAGTACAAGCGTAGGCGAGGTATCCCAACACAATTGACTGGGTGCAATCGTCCTTCAATAACTTGCCAAGGTTCGTTGTTATACCAGATATATGAATAAGGTTTGGTTTTTCCTTGCAGCTCAGTGGGGATTAAAATTGATTTTGATTTGGATGAGACAGTTATGTTTTTTAGTGATGTGTCCTGGGGACGATAAATTTCTGTTGTCAGGCGAGAGAATGCTTCTGATAATGCCTTCTTTAAATCGCGTCCATCAGTTTCAAGTCCAAGCCGATTACGCCCACCGTAGAGTTTATCTACAGTTAGTTTTCCTAGCAGCATTTCTGGGTGCTGCTTATAGTAACAAGGCATCATAAGTGGGGAACCATCAACAGATGTGAGTCCGCTTTCACATATTTCTATCCATTCAGAAGATGGCTCCTGGTCGGAATGTTCGCGCTTTTGGAGGATGATTAAATCAGTGGTAACTTGGGTGTTGGTAAATGCTAAAAAAGCAGTGTTGGGCAAACGAATTGCTCCTACTAAATTGGCTGTTTTTGAAAGTAGTTCTCGCACTTTGAGGCTGTTACGGGATTGTAATGTTCCAACTGAAGTTATGAAGGCAATTAGTCCGCCTGGACGGATAAGGTCAAGTGATTTTATAAAGAAGTAGTCGTGTAGTGTATGAATTGGCAGTTTGTTGTACTGTGGGTCATGAGGAGCAACATTGCTAAAAGGCACGTTCCCAATAGCTAAGTCAAAGTAGTTTTGTGGCAGTACAACGTCCTCAAAACCCTGGATATAAATATTAGCTTTCGGGTATAGTTGTTGGGCTATACGACCTGTGATTGGGTCAAGTTCAACTCCTGTCCAGTGAGAGACTTCATTAATATCTTGAGGCGCGACTCCAAGAAATAAACCAGTCCCCATACTTGGTTCAAGAATGCGACCTCCACGAAAGCCTAAGTGCTTTAATCCTTGATAAATTTCTTTGATGATTTCTGGTGTGGTATAATATGCATTAATGATGCTTCTTCTAGCAGCTTGATACTCAGTTGGTGTGAGCAATTCTCTTAATTGAATACCGAGGTATTGCCAATCAGATTTGAGAGGTTCTTCAAAAATTTCTGGAGCAATTCCCCAACCTAAATATTCGGCGATGATTGCTTGCTCTATGAGTGTGGGGTGACGGTGTTCTCGGTCAAGTGTTTTACTTAATTCGATTGCTTTGATGTTGTTAGCAGCTTTGGTTTTTATACCTCCTTTGCCTATTAGATGAGTAATTCTGTAGTTTTTGGAAACAGTGGTTAAAGGAAGAGAGGTATTTAAGGGTAAGTCGAATAGGGATAACTGATAACTTTGTGTCATATCTTGCTTTGGCGTGATTTTTTCACCCACAGCAAGGCGAGGATTAATAATTCAAGGGATAAATGTTAATTTTTAACTTGATAAAATAGATATTTAAATTTTTAGAGAGAATAGGACGACTTAAACAAATGAGCTAACTACAAAGCTACGCTTAAGGAACTCTTTGACGCACTCCTCAGCAACACCAAAAGAGCAAATTTCGATTTTCAGAAGACTGGTATCATCAAAGCAAGCATTTGTCAGTGCCTATTTCCGTTTTCGCCTGTATCTCGCTTGGCTCAACATCAATTAGATTTTGTGCGCCATGGCGCACAAAATATTTTCCCTCTGCTGTACTTGAAACTTTGCCAGTATCTGAAGTGTGGTTGAAATTTTACTCAAAACTGCTCTTTAAGCTCTGTTACTTGTGCTACCCAAGCCGGAGCTTTTTTGCCGTTACTAGAAGATAACTTATCAAATTCCTGCCGCAACTGCTGGGCTGACATTCCAGGTAATTGAGTCGCACCCCATGAGAGCGCATCTTCCTCAGATTTCCATAGCAACCACACCTCACCCATCCATACTCTTAGCTGATAAGCTAAGTCTTTACCTGGTTTTAGCCAACTGGTATCCTGTAAAGCTGGACAACGAGATTTGGAAATGTAGAGAATATGCTCAGCTGAAACTTCCCCAGCAATATCAAATTCAAATTCAATACCGCTAGTTTGAATAGGAGCAGTACCAATTTTTACAGGTTTCATTTTACCTGTTTTGGAGTCAATTTGGCTTATATCCCATTCGGTTTTAGATCGCATTGTCGCAATTATATGGCTGCTGCATTTAGTGATACAATCTATCAGTTTGCGTTCTAGAGGACGAACTTCTTTCCAAGCAGTGAATGAGTTTTTAGCGCGGTCTACCAATTCTAACTCGCTAAACCAAGCGTGAGTCAGAGAATCAATAATTATTGTTTGGTAGCCTGCATTTTCAGCAGTTTGGATGGCTTCTATATAATGAGCGGGGTGATGGTTCTCTAGTTCACAGACATCAAAATTAAAGATATCTGCATAGCGGCTGGCACTTCCTCTTTCAGTATCTATGACGGCAATTTTATGACTTAGATGAGATGCAATAGATAGTGCTGAATATGTTTTGCCTGAACCTGAGGCACCGCTAAGGGCTAGACGAATTTTAACTTGAGATTTGGTTGCTTTGCGAAACATAGTTGGAAAATGTCCCAGCGGCTGTGACTGGGACGCTACAGGTTTTAGAATTGTTCAATGCTTGTGGCTTCTAATTGAAAGCCAATTTCTATTTGGTAATCCCTATCGTTGTACCCACACATGTACCACTGGTTATCTGGGTATTGAGGGGATAAACTAAAATTGCGGTCAGCTTCTCCCATCTCAAACCATTGGATAATCAAGTATTCTCTAGTTGAGGATAATTCTGCTATTTCTCGATTGATTTCTTGAATTCCGTTGCACATTTTATTAATGCCTAGTTGTTCACCCAAATACTTATTTGACTATTGAGCAAACTTGAAAATTGAGAATTTTACCTTTCTATGACTAGTCACAATGTCTTTGGAGTTCTTTTTGTAAGGCATCATTTTTAGGATGCTCTTGTTTTTCTGCAAGCGTGCAAAGTTCGTTAAGCAATCGTTTTAAAATTGGTATTTGCTTTGGTGTGAACTGAATTTCAATCTTTTCCTCTGGAGTGATTGGGATTATTATTCCAACTGAATCTGCAAAACAGTAGGTAGTGAGTAAGCTATTTTCAAGCAGGCGTACAGTTGTTGAATGGGAAATTTCGATTCTTGCCATGATTTTCATAATTTGGAGATTTTTCACCCCAAATTATAAAAATTAATTTATTTTAAATATTTAGCATTTGTATCAGCTAGTTATTTACAACTCCCAATCAAGTGTGAAAGTTTCGTTATCGTCTTCTGATTCAAATTGGGGGTTATATGGGGTATGAGTTGACTCATCAACAGAAGGCTGATTTTGTTGTGTGGGGGTTGTATAGGTGTTAACTACCGCAGACTGTACTGGTAAGACACCTTGCTTAAACGCAAAGTAGCAATCAACAATAAAGTAAAGCGTCTCAAGGTAACTTTTACCTAATCGTTGCGATTCTGCAAAGATACGCTCGCGGTAGCTATCTTTGATTCGGACTTTTTCCGGAGTTTTGTCTTGCTGAGAAACCATGTCAAATTGAAAAAAGGGTGTGGGGGATTAACAAGTAAAAAGTAAAAAGAAAGAATTTTTTATAAGTGCCTTTCAACTTTTAACTTTATTTGGTATAGGGTGTACGAAAGTTCGCCTCTTGGCTACTAAGCATCAGTAGATCCGTTAGCAGAGGAAGAGCTAACAATGGTTTTAGCCATTTGCAATAGTCCGTAAGAATTAGCCTCTACGGGGTTGTCTAGAATTTCAAACCCGTTGTGCACGAGCAGTTTTTTAAAACCAGGAAGCAAGCAACCGCCACCAATAGCCCAAATTTCATCCCCTTGGTGTTTAGCGTCAAGGGCGAGATTGACTGGTTTTTTCAAATAGCTTTCATACCACTCTTTAAGACAAGTGGTGTAAACATCTTTGATATCAATATCACGGCTGTATTTAGTATGTCCCATTTCCAGACAAAAGCGAATTTTTGATAAGTCCCCAAGCTTACCACCGTTGAGATATTTCATCTTCTTGGCGATTTCACCGATGAGAACTTCCACTCCAGCAGCGTAGGGGGTATGGACTTCTCTTTTACCTTGGTTGTAACGAGAATAAAGCGTTGTACCATTCCCAAAATCTACGACAGTTAACTTTTTGGGGAGCTTTCGACCGAACAGAGCACCTATACCTTCAGGTACGACTTTGAGAACTTCTACCTTGACATCAGAGAGCTTGCCAGCGAGCATTGGTTGATATTCACCATTGAGCACTCTTAGCAAGTCATCAGTCAAAGCCATATCATGCAAACTGACAACTAGCTTTAGCTGCCAAACTTTACGGTGTGGCAAATGAGCTAATGCACCTAATAAAGTGATGAGGGCGTTGTTAACTTTGTTAATATTGCTATCTGTATTCCGTTCAAAATAATACCCAGTGCGGAAAGCCGACTCACCAACAGTGTAGGCATTACCGTTAAAAACCACCCGACCGGGTACATCTTCCATGTCTTCTCTTGAGATGTAACTGGGAATTCTAACGACATCAAAACCATCGACTAACAGTTTGACGCTGCCATAGCCGTTATCAAAACCTGCGCAAAAAATCTTTTGATTCGCGTGAATGTTCTTCATGTCGATACTCCAATTCGTCATTTGTCAAAAGCGTAATTACAATCCCATACGTGTTCAAAGCAGTGTACTCTAGGTAAAAGATGGCATAAATAAATTAAGAGCCTTGCACTCTACATTTATTAATTACGAACTACGAATTATTTTTTCATGGGGGCTAAATAGGGTACACGGACTCAGTAAGTTAAATATACCCTAAAAAGCTCCTACATAGGGTATATATAGGGGTTAATTTATAGAAAAAACACGTGGGGTACACATAACACCCAAGTATACCCCATATAGTCAGATAACGAATACCATTCCATCTGTTGGGATGAACTTATAACGTTGAGAGCAGAAAGCCCTATGCCTACGGCACGCTTGGGCGTAAGTCCCAAGAGGACACGCTGCGCCTTAGCATGATTGCGTGCGCTTGCACTTACGCCATCAGTACTGTCCTCATGAATGTGTAGCACCTTTAAGTACAGTGACACAGTGCTTTCTAATCAACTCTTCTAAATATTCACGCTTCGCTAACTTTTTTTATTGTTACTAACTTTAATAGGGCGATATTTGGACAGCCGTGGGAATGTCAAAGCAGTCTCTCTATCTGAGTCAACTTCTCCACTAAAAGTCCTCGTAACACAATGAGTTGTTCTTGACTGACATCGGTAAGTGATTCGGAAGACAGTTCGCGGACTTTTTGAATCACTAGTTTTACCTTCTTCGACTCCGATTTCTCGGATTTTACATACTTGTCTTTAATTTGTTTAGTCAACTCGCGGGTTTCTGGTACTGTCAAATTGTTCTTTAGTACCTGATCTGTTGCCTTCACTCGCTCAAGTTGTGCTTCTTTCTCCGACACATCCAGTGCCTTAGATGACAGCGTTGATAATGCTAGAGCGTGAGCGCCCTTTAATCCCTTATGGCGGATGGCATCTTTTAAATCTTGAGGGAGGGAGAGCATGGGCATGAGGTTTGCTTTAACACTGGCAGGATTCAATCCCAATTCCAGTAACAGTAACAGCAAACTGTATTCGGTTCCCGTTACTCCCAACTCTGACAAACTCTGTTGTTGATCTTCAGTACTGACAGCAACAAGTTGGGTGAGTTCTTTACTTTTTCCATCCCTCTCTAGACGCTTGAGTACTGTTGAGAGCATCGTCACAATTTCATCCACTGACAAACCTACAGACTTTGTTGCTTCATTGGCGATCGCTTCTGCTTTATCCAATGGATTGAGGTCTTCAAAACCCAGGAATGTGAGGAGTGCTCTTGAACTTAAGTCCTCTGGCATCGGGACAACTAAAGCACGGATCTTTTGCCAACCCAAGACTTTTGCTGCTTCCGTGCGGAGTTGCCCATCTAAGAGCATATAGCGCCCGTTGTTTTGAGGTACCAATATGATGGGTGTGATTTGACCGTGTTTTTTGAGCAACCGTGCCTTGGTTTGGATGAGTTCTGGTGTGATTGTTTGCCGAGGTTGATGGGGATTAGGGTCAATTAAGTCCACCGAAATCTCAAGTTCCCCTGATTGATTTTGCAGTTGTTCTCTCAGTTTTTGTAGTTCTGCTTCCAACTCTGGAGATTGAGAAGCTCTAAGCTGTTCTACTTCTGCTTGCAGTTCGGCAATTTTCTGCTCTTGAGAACTTTTTTGTACGGCTCCATCAAATTTACTCTTAATTTTAGGTAATGCCACGGTTACTTCTCCTTCTTAGTTTTCTTATCTTTGAGCAAAGCTGCTAAATCATCGACGATTGGTTTGAAGTCCTTTGCTGCTGGGTGTTTCGGACGGTACTTCTGTAGGGGTTGACCGTAGGCACTGGCGTTTTTGAATTCGTTTGAGCTTCTGACTTTCGGATAAAGTTTAACCTGAAGATTTTCCGCAATTTCTGGTAACTGCTCTAAATACTGGCGGTGCATGGCGACCTTCTCATCATACATACTAGGAACAAATCCCAGAATTGTTGGTTTGGGGTCGAGTTGTAATTCATCAGCCGTAGTAATGCACCATTCTATCAACTCAGCTGAACCTGAGATAGCTTTCATCTCCAACTGCACGGGTACGAGAACGTGGGTGGCGGCTGCTAGAGCATTCGTATTGAGCATACCTAAGGTGGCGGGACAATCCAAGATAATAAAATGATGGGGTAGAGGATAGCTTTTGAGCCTATCAGCCAAAGCATATTCACCACGTTTTCTAATCACTAACTCATTTGCTATCTCAGCTAATTGTGGATGCCCCTGAACCACTTCTATCTTTGATTCTTCCCAAACTGGAACACTAGTCCAATCGCCTTGAAAATCTTTAGATAGTACCTTAGTTAATGTACTATCCACTTCGGCTGGCTGCAATCCACAAAATACATCTAACGACCGCTGAGGGTCTAAATCTAACAGTGCTACTTTAAAACCACGCTTGCCCATAGAATAGGCAATGTGTACGGCTAGGGTGGTTTTGCCCACACCACCTGCATTTGACAGAATTGCCAGAACTATTTGTTTCATATCAAAATCACCAAAAAACTATGAAAGATAGCGTTTCACAAAATCCGGAATAATCTCAAAGCTTTATTATTAAGAACGCCCATTAAATTTTCAATTTGGTAGCTCCTGTTCATGAGAGGTACTACTGCGATATGTACGAAACATAAATGCCTTCTGCCCTCGCTTCCCTGCCTTATTCAATAGATAACCGAAGAAAGGATGAAGGATAGAAGATAAAGGATGAAAAAATAAAAGTCGATTAACTTCATTCTCGGTAGAAGCCGTCGATTTATCAGTCCAGAAAAAGAAAAACGAAGTATCCTACTTATTTAAAGCCCCGGATTTCTCCGTGGGGCTTTCATTTTACCGTTTATCTTTTAATTTACTTGTCGTATTTTAAAATTCGACAAACATTAATCACTTGTCAAGAAATCAAATCCCAGCTTCGTTGCGTTCTAAGTTGGCTGACCGTTTAGCAAGCCGTTCCGATAGTTTAATTATGCTATCAGCCACACCCCATGATGGGCGTGCGGAAAGCTTTGCTAGCTTGATGAATATGCTCGCTCCAACAGCGATCGCTAACGAGTCGAACTACACCAAGGAAGATATTCGAGATTTGTACGTCCGGCGGTTTAAGAAAGATGTTGTTGGGCAACTTCTCAAAAAATTCCCTGAACGTCAGGTTTTAGCACTGGAAACTAATGCTTCTGTAGAAGAAGAGGAAGCATTTTAAATTCTTAATAACTTAAAGCTGGCTGGGATTGACGCGAAAGCTTCCATAGGTAAGTTGTTTAAAACTACTTTGTTAAAAGCGATGCTGTCCAGCCCGATGGCTTGTTTGGAGACAGTACGTAATCGCATCAAGCAAGTAAAAAAAACTGATGCGCAGCATTTCAATACTGATGTTGCCGAGTTAAGGGCTTTAGAATCAGCTTTGGAAACTATTAATGATAGAAATATTTAAAAGTATAAAAAGTTATTAAAACTAATCAGTACAACCGAAACTGGGGGGTTTGCTTGGAAGGGTACAGACCCAAAAGACCGAATTGTAATTTTTAGCGAACGGTTAGAGACGATGCGCTTTCTTAGGGAGAGTTTAAAGCGCGACTTAAAGCTGAAAGAAGAAGCTATCGCTACCCTTGATGGGGGAATGCCAGATGTTGATTTGAAGGAAATTATCGAAAAATTTGGTAGTGAAAAATCTCCGCTGTGGTTGGTGGTTGCTACGGATGTGGCATCGGAAGGGATTAATTTACATTATTTTTCGCACCGTCTCATACATTTTGATATTCCTTGGTCTTTAATGGCTTTGCAGCAGCGTAATGGACGGGTTGACCGTTACGCACAAGAGCAACAACCGCAAATTCGTTATCTTTTGACTCGCTCGAATAACAAAAAAGTTGATGAAGCAGAGCGCATTGTTAGGGTTTTAGCTAAGAGTGGCAAGTAACTGATGGTTAAAAATGCCAGCCGCATTACGGATTCAATTGACTAAAGAAGAAGACAAAAGTTTGCAAGAATTGAGCCTTGCAGATAATGTACCTCGACGAGTCAAACAACGAGCGAGCCTCCCAAAGGGAGGAGCTTCGCTAACGCATTACGACTAAACGCTGATGGCTTGACAGTGCCAATGATTGTACGTCACTTAGATATTCACGAACAAGAGCGTGCGAACGACATTACGTCGATGGCAAACAGGGGGACGCACTAATCTCTTGTTTCAACCTCCCCATACGCCGGAAGTCAATCCAATTGAAAGATTATGGAAAGAAATCAAAAAGACTTTGAAATGGGAATGTTTTCAGAGCTCATTATACTTATGCCAAGCGCGGACAACAGAAATCTATTCATCAGCCACGCAAACGTGGCAAACGGATTAGTATCCTGGAATTTTGGGAGCCACAACACAGTTTTGAATACGGAGCTGTAGTCGGTGGTTTTAATAGCGAACGTTATTTGCAATTGCTTGAATGGCAAGCACACTTCGCACACAAGCGTCTGGAACAAACAGGTAAAATTACTGTCATCATTCAAGACGGAGCATGATTTCATCGCAGCAAACAAGTTCAAGCACATTGGCAACGTTGGCACTCAGCTTGCGTTTGTACCTATTTTTCCTTCCACCATACTCACATAAGATGAATCGCATTGAGGAGGCACTGCGTTGGGCAGGCAATGCCCCACAGTCACGCAAGTGCCGTGATCAGTGGTTGCACCTTAAACGCTCCGGAACTCTCCTCACAGGTTTTTGAAGATGAGTACGAACTGGCGTTAAGCGAACGCGAGTGCGTGCGCCTAGCCGCGCTTAGCTCTGCCGTAAGCAATCGCTCTAATTGCCGCAATTGAACATTGAGCCAACAAGGGAAATCACTCTGTTGAGCGTTTTATATTTAATCATGTCTAGCTACTTATAACGTCATGTGTTTTGTATTAAAATAGTGTTCTTGGAGGTGGAGAAGCAGGAAGAGGTTTAAAGATATTTTGTGTAGGTGAGGGAGAAGGTGTAATTAAGTCAGATGCCGGAGTGGGTTTCGGGTTAACAGTAATAAAAAATATTTTTTCTTGAGGAATCCGTTTACCAAATTTGTCAGTGACTTTGAGTTTAACTTGGTTTGGAAATTGACTGCCAACAATAATTGGGGATCTGCTGCCAGTTTGTTCAACGTCACCAAAGAGAGATAAGTTAACTAAAATGTTTTCTCCCTTTACGTCCCAAGCGATCGTGACTTTATCTCCTTCAGTTAAAACTATACTTGGTTTTGCGCTGTGGTTGATATTATTAATTTTAAAATAGGTAATTTGAAACGGTTTGGGTAAGATTTCAACTGGATTTTGAGCTTGCTTATTACTTTCTCGATCGCCAGAAACAGCGCTGATTTCATAAGTAAATGTACCTGGCTTAGATGCAGGGAAAGGAAATGTACATTTGAGTAGCTTATTTTCTTCTTTGCATATTTTGAGTTTGGGGTCTTTTAAATTCCCATTTTGAAATTCTAGATTGACAGAATCATCTACTGATACGTTGTTTTTTTTATTGTTAATTATTACCCTGTTAAGTAATAGGGGATTCTTAATTGTCCAGGACAGAGATACTCTTTCACCAGTTATATAATGTGATTTATCTACTACTTTAAAGTCTACTACTTCAGCTATTGGCTTTTTGGTAATTTCAGCTTCAGTAGTTTTGGTAACGGTTTGACTTCTGCGGTTAAAAAGCGATAAACCGTGTTGATAAGATACTTGCAGTTTAAAAACGTATTTACCTTGTTTTGTAGTTCCGGTTAGAATATGATTACATATCAATTCTTCCTGGGGTGTGATGTTACAGAGACGATTATGATTAGATTTATCTGGAATTAATTTATTAATACTATTATTTTTATCAAAAAGTACATTGTCTTTATTTAGTGGTTGATCAGTGACCACTACCAATTTCTTAATTTTGTTTTGATTATAGTTATAAATTTTCAACTTTAACTTAACTTGATCACCTTCAATTATTTTTGGGCTATCAGTACTAAATTCAATTCTTAACGGTTCGGGGTTTAAAAGTCTCCAAATCATATATGACATGCCAGCAAATAACCCCAATACTAGTAAAATTAATAGTAAAATTTGCCACCAAGGACGTGCTTTCCATAATAAAGTGGCTTGAGGAGATGCATTAGCCAAAGGATAGCTTTGCTTATCTATAATATTAACTTCAAAATTAATCGGTAAAGGTTGACCGAAGAATGGTCGGCGCCACCAAGGACCAGGTTTAACTAAGAGACTTGCTTTTTCGGTTGTATTGGGTAATAATTTAAATTCACTAGGGTCAAATTTGTAAGTGCAAATTTCTTCTTCATCCCTGGTTTTCGCATTAAAAAATAGTTCCCGTATTAAGTTGCCTTGATTATTAATTACTAATTCATAGACACCATCTTTATAGCTAACTTTTCCTAAAATGGTATTAAGTTCTATACCTAGCTGATAATTTGTCGGTAGATTAATGTATATTAAATCCAGCAGTATCAAATCTGGATTATTTTCTGAAAGCAAGCGAATCGTTGGAGAATAGCTACCAGCGAGAGTATCAATAGGAGGACGAAATTCTAAAGAGATTTCGCCTTCAGAATGAGGGTTGAGTTCTAGCGCGCTGACATCAAATAAGCCTGCTCCTTCCAACCCAGTAGCAGGGTAAGATATTTTAAACCAACTTTCATCTAAATCTAGACAAGTCAAACGGAATCTGTCTACACGGTTCGAGCGATTTTCGACTTTTACCACCACTTGTAAAGGTTGGTCGAATCTGTAAGTTATAAGTTTATTTGGATTTGTGGCAGGTATAATTGAAAAAGTTGGGTCAAAAGCGCGGATAACAGTTTGTTCTTTGAGTAGAACTTTGAGTTGACCGGGAAAGTTTATCGGAGTATCTTGCGGATAATGTTCTGGAGAATCAACGACAAAAGTATAATTATAGGTACCCGCTAAAGCATCAACTGGAATTTCAAAATCAAACGTAACTTCATCGCTACTTTCCTTCGGCGCCACTGCTAAACTAGCTCTTGGAGAAGCAGACCAACCACTAATTTTTTGAAATATCTCGTCAAAAGTAAAAAATAAGTCGATAACAGCACTTTGGTCGCCTTCATTAATCACGACAATATAAAGTGATACAATGTCTCCTGGCATTCCATATTGAATTCCAGGCGGGTTGATAATAATGGATAGTGGATTAGTTCTAGCTTGCATAGTTGTTTAGATTATTTTAGTTAATATGGTGGAATATGGTGGAGTCTGACTTGAAAATCTTCACTGCCACTAACCACGATTTTTTGACTACTTTTTACGTCAATGCTTCTAATTGTTTTAGAATCTGAGAAATTATTTATAACTTGTGGTGATTTTGTTTTGTCACGTCGATAATCCGAAGTTAAATACCTTACAACTACTTGTCCGTCATCTCCACCACTAACTAGGAATTTACCATCTTCACTAAATGCTAAAGTTCGTATAGGATTTTTTGACTCTTGCCAAGAGTCTAATAGCTCACAATGAGTGTCATTGATTTGCTGTTGATTATTATAGGTTGTAGGTTCACATCGTTTTAAATTCCAAATTGCAATCAATCCAACTGAGTTGGATGTTGCCAAAATGTTTTCTTGCGAGTTTTTGTTTTTGTGTAATTGAGGAAGAAAAGCTAACGAGAGAACAGAGTTATTTGGTTCACCTGTTCCATTTTTATCTATATTTTCTAGTCTTTCGACTAATATTTTTTTGAATGGGTTGTTAGGTTGATTTTCATTCCTATGTAATATTATAAAACTGTGCTTCTCCGCCGAAACCACAAGCATTTTATCGTCAGGACTCAAAGCTAATGCCGTGATTGGAAAATCTCTTAATTTTTGCTGTTTTTCTAGGTCAATGACTACTGGTTTTTCCTGGAATTTTGTAGTAGTCGATTCTCTCGACCATACTCTTATTTTGCCTTTACCTGAACCACTAAATAAGTTAAGCGAGTTTGTGGTAAATGCTAAATCAAATATTTGGTCGCGTTCTGGAGACTCTTGGAGTGTACTAATTATATCACCACTAGATACTTTTCTAATCTCAATTACTCCACTCTCTAAACCGAGTGCAACAGTTTGGTTTTCGACTGGTTCAAATTTTACAACTTTAATTGGATTGTTGGCAAATGCTAATACCCCTTTGAGATGTTTAGGTCGAATACATCTGAAATTTTGTTCCTCGGGTTCTTTTAGTGTTGCATCTTCATTTGCTTCTATATCTAGTGTTGCATCTTCATTTGCTTCTATATCATCAGATCTGATTCTCCAATATCTCAATGTACAATCATCAGAAGCACTAACAATCGATGTGCCTGTACCGTTATCGTTAATACGAACTGAATTTACAGGAGCTGTATGTGCAATTGCTTCCGGTTTTAATATATAAGCTAGCAATGCTGCTATCAACACAATAATCGCTAATTGTAACCACAAAGGTATAATTGGTAAAACCTCTAATTCTAAACTTTGAGTAGCAGGATCCGTACTACCTAACCTTTGGTCAGATAATTCTGCTTTTGCTTCTAAAAATAAAGTTTTTCCGATTCCGATCCAAGGACGTTTTGTTTTAACATCTAAAATGACTTTTACTGTCTCTCCTAAATTTAAATTCGCAATTTCAGGAGACTTCTTAAATGTACATTTACGCCAATCTTTACCCTGGATTTGCACATTAATTTCTTGAGAAAGATTGCTAACGTTTTTAAATAGCAATTCATAGGAAACACTATTAGACTTCCAGTCCGGCAACCACGGACGCCGAGAAGGAATTCTTTGCTTGTTTTGTGGGGTGCTAAAATTAATATAACCAACAGGCAATACTTCCAAATTACCTTCTGCATTAGCTGGGTAACTATTATTGCTTGTCGCTTCAGCAATAAACAAGTAATTTAAGCTAGGTGCTTGAACTACAGAAGGTGGTTCACATCTAAAACTCAGTTCCGTTTGACTATTAGCATTTAAGGTAAATCTCCGTTCAGCACTGTTAGTCACCCAAAAAGCATCGATACCTGTTAAATGCAACAGTACATTACTAGCTACTTGTCCCTGATTTCTA
Source organism: Brasilonema angustatum (assembly GCF_059505445.1). Classification (NCBI taxonomy): domain Bacteria; kingdom Bacillati; phylum Cyanobacteriota; class Cyanophyceae; order Nostocales; family Scytonemataceae; genus Brasilonema; species Brasilonema angustatum. The sequence continues at coordinate 90,949 of NZ_JCACKO010000157.1, forward strand.
ACTCGTACAGGTATATCTATAGCGTTGCCAGGATATACTTGAAACGTGCGTATTGGTAGTTCAACACTAATTAGAATTGGTTGATTATCTCGCTCAATTTCTAAACGCAGTATGAGTCTGCGTTCTCGTGCTAGCTGAGGAGAAAATATTTTTACAGACAGGTTAACTGTACCAACGAATCCAGGAATTGGCGTATTAAAAATAAATACTTGGAATTTAGTGCTACTACCGTGAGGTTGAGCAGCAGCAACTTCTGGTTCAAGACGATACCAACGGTAATTAGGATTGCGAATTTCACCAGCAGCGATTATTTCTAATTGAAAATTGGCAAAGCTATCACTGTCATTATTAACAGTAACTTCAAAAGAAACCTCGCCTTGATTTGGTCGATAAGTTAAGCTTTGCGTTGAAAGACTAGCGCTGATAAGATTATCACTATTACTATTCATTTTATTATAATTAGTAGCGTTATTAGTTCGTAGTAAGGACTTCAGTCTTTCTAAATATAAGCGCTGAAGTGTTTACTACGAACTGCTAATCTTTCAAGTTTTTGAGATAATAAAGAACTGCTTTCGCTGTTGGTAAATTTGTGGCAAGTAAAACATTGTTGATATTACATATCCTCAATAGTGCTTCTTCACTTGCTTGACCTTGTTGAGGTGCCATCATTAAGTCTCTGAGATAAATTACTGCTATAATTTCTCCAGAGTTAACTAGTGAGTTAATTGCTTGATACCCTCCCGAATTTGCTGGAGGAATTTCTTGGGTGACGCTTAGACCTGTTTGTTTGTACAAATCATCGCTGAAAGTTTGCCATGTTCTCGTTAAGCAGTACGATAAAAATTCTTTGTATTCAGATACTAATTCTGTAAGTTCAGATTTTTTGCTCTGGTGAGCAACAAGCAGGATCTGTTTTTCTTCGAGAATTTTTGCAAGCTGTATAGATGATTTTTCTTGTTCTTCTAGTTCTTCTGGTTCTTCTGATTCTTGATTTTCTAATGGAATATCTTCAGTCTGTTGACTTATTGCTACTAATTCGCTTTCATGTGGTGTTAAAATAGAATTGCCCTCAAGCACCAATTCTTTCTCTGTTTGTTGAGATGGTGTATCTAGATCAAAATTTTCGCGATCGCTGTTTATTGCTTCAATAATTTCTCTTTCTTGTTCTTGTGGATGTGGCGCAATTTCTTCCTCATGTTCTACGCTAGGAATATTCTCAGTTTCCGGTTCTGGACTAGCGGTATCATGGGCTTGAACAATGCTATGCTCAGACACCTCAATATCGTGTTCTATGATTGAAACATTCTCAGTTTCCGGTTCTGGATTGGCGGTATCATCGACTTGAACAATGCTATGCTCAGACACCTTAATATCGTGTTCTATGATTGAAACATTCTCAGTTTCCGGTTCTGGATTGGCGGTA
>NZ_JCACKO010000157.1:92471-104460 GCF_059505445.1 Brasilonema angustatum
TCATCGGCTTGAACAATGCGATCAGATTCGCTGGCGTCAGATTCTGCTGTGGCTTGTAAGGGAACATCTGACGCGCTTGTTCCATGCGGAGAGGGGATAGCGTTATCAGGTGTGACAATATCGCCAGGCTGAATAAAAATTTCTTTAGATTGTTCTACTTCTTCAGATGTATTAACAATTTCTGCTTCTTCATGTTTTTGACTAATTTCGGCAGCAGGAACAGAACTAACTGATTCGTTATTAACAGGTTGTAATTCCTGTGGTGTAGCACTTTCATTTTGATTTTGGCGCCAGTTAGAAAATTCCGAAGGATTAATAATTCTAACTACTGTTTCCGCTTGCTGGCTATCTGGCATTTCATCTTCTATCACCAACACAAAATCACCGATGCGAATAATATCGCCATCCTTGAGTATGTATGAGTGGTCTTTTTCAGCCAATTTGCCGTTGAGTATTGACCCATTGCGACTACCAACGTCGCAGAAATAATAATATCCTGATCGAGCAAAAAATTTAGCATGTAATCGACTAACATCAGTACTATCGAGAACCAAATCAGAATCAGAAGATCGACCAATTAAACATTCAGCGCCTCGTCTGGTTGTTAGAGTCAAATCAACTTCCTCGAATTCGCTTTGTGCTGGAGATGTGGAAACTTTGACTTTCATATTGATGTTCTAGTTAATTTTCTGGTTAATCTTATTTATTTCCGTTACCCATCGCTGACGAGTAATATGTTCTAGGTTTAAAATATCGTCTTGCGACCAGTGAAAATGGTAAGCAATAAAAGCTACCTCCTCATATAAAGTATCTGAGGGGTAGCTCATGACTCCCCCGCTAACTCTAACCTCACGTTAAATTGCGTATCACAGTGTGGGCAATGGGCTGGGATATATGCATTCGATTGCTGATTAATTCGGTTGTAAAATTCTCTGAGGTAAGAAATATCACGCAATACTAACTCTTCGAGTTGTTCGGGAGTTACAGAGTTCAAACTGCCTAAGCGCGAGATGACCCGCGAAAGCATCACTAAAGCGCCGTAAGCTGGATTTTCCTGAACTTTACGTTCTTGCTGCACCCAAAGCTCATCTTTGGCAGTAGCTAAACGCATAACACCATGACGATGTACCCGATCTTGGGAATCGATTAATCCTCTAGGAAGCGTAAAATTGAATTCAGTACAAAGTTCCTTACGACGCATAAATAATGTAGGGACGCGATATATCGCGTGTAAATTCTTAATTTTATGGGATTTTTGAATTCCCGACTTCTTCAAGAAGTTGGGAATCTGAAATTGGGGGAGTTGCAGGTTCCAACCCGTTGATTTGACGGTAAAAATCTTGGAGGTAATTTAAATCCTGGCTAAAGAAGTTTTCTACTATTGCAGGGGTAACTTCAGATAAGGCGCCTAAACGAGTAATGACACGCGCCAAAATAATAATTGTGGCATAAGCTGGATTAGCTTTAACACGCGGGTCACGTAAAGGAGAAATTTCGTCTATCGCTGTTGCTAAACGCATCGTACCTTTACGATGGAGGTTGCCGTCGGAGTCTATATACCCTTTAGGCAATGTAATCTCAAACTCTGTTGCAAACATAGTCTGTATTCAACCTCCTCCAATTATTTCACTCGTTTAAATTCCTCAAAAGCCACTTCGACTTCCTCAATTTCTATTTCTGTGCTGCGCGCGTTGACATCGGCAATTTTGTAACGACTGGGCCAAGCACCTTCCAATTCAAACCTGGCAACTTCAACACTTGCCTGATTGTAAATCGATAAAGAAACCATTTTTCGCTGCTTTGCCCACCCACCTATTTGAACTTTGTCAAACCAGTTCCAAAAATCTACTGAGTTGCTCATCCCTCTACGGAGAGTAATATTGCCACTCTTAACATTGCCGGGAATTTTGGTTCTGACTGGTAAACCTTTAGATTGTCCAGTTCCCCAACTTTGGGATGTTACCTCACAAATTTCAATTACATCCTGTGTTCTTGTAAAACCTTGACACTCTAAAAAGTAAGCATCAGAATCTTTTTGCCCGTCTAGCGCTAGTCCTAAATAGAAACGATGTGCCGTAAGAATTTCGGAATTTTGTCCAGCTTGTACCACTGTTTTCTCTTTTCCCCCTTCTTACTTAACACGTTTAATACCTTCGTGAACTAATTCAATAGTTTCATTTGCCATATCGCCACCAGATGCAGTTAATGTAGGTCCTGTGTATTTACAGGGATAGCAATTAACAATGTTCCAACGTGCTTTTTCTTTGTTTTGTTGATCGTAAGCTACTACTGAACCAGTTTTACGATTAGATGTCCACTGTCGTGGGTCTCCCATGTCTTCGTTACACTTTTGATACCACTGATAAAGATCTATATCCTCTGTAGCTATGACTTTCAGTGTGATGTTGGTAAATTTTACGACGGTAGGTGTTGCTTGGCGCATGAGTTTTCCCGACCTTGATGAGCCGTGAACTTCCTGTGCAGGAGTATTTTCTATACCTAAGCCACTAATTTCTTTGATAAATTTATCTGTGATTCCGTCTGCTTCAAAGTAAAATTTACAAGCAGTAAGAAATTCTCCTGGCATACTGTTTTTAACTCCTGTTTAATTTATTGGAAACGAACCACAAAGAACGCAAAGAAAGAAAGGAGAGGATTTTGTTACTCTTCGTCTTCAATTCCATTCCACTGGCTGATACGGAGGATGACGAATTCTGCAGGTCTAACGGGACATACACCGACTTCGATGTATAAACGACCTAAAATTCTGGTATCTGGTGGGTTTATTTCTTCGTCGCATTTAACGTAAAATGCTTGTTCGGGTGAAGCTCCAAATAATGCTCCTTCACGCCAGATTCTTTCCAGGAAGTTACTGACAGTGCGTCGCACGCGTGCCCACAAATCTTCGTCGTTTGGCTCGAATACTACCCATTGAGTACCTAGTTCTAATGATTTTTCGATGTAGCTAATCAATCTACGAACGCTGATATAACGCCATTCGGTTTTATCGAGTTCAACCAGTGTACGGGCACCCCAAATACGAATCCCTCGATTGGGAAATCTTCGGATACAATTTATACCCTTTGGGTTTAAAAGTTCTTGCTCGCGGAAATTAGTATCGTAGTCTAAACCAATAACACCTCTAGGTACTTCGTTGGCAGGTGCCTTGTAAACTCCGCGAGTTTCATCGGTGCGACCCCAAACACCCATAACATGACCGCAAGGAGGAACGCTGATCGGGTTGCCGCGATCGCGTGGGTTAGCGACTTTAATCCAAGGATAATAAAGGGCACCGAACATCGAACGGCGATTAAATCGGTCCAGCCATTCTACAACCTGCTGCGGTTTGGGACAGTCAGGAGGAGAATCAAGAACCACCATGCGGTTGGGCGGGTTAGGAATATCCCCACTGTTGGCGCCTTCGCACATGCTCAACATCAATTCCATGATGCCGTGAACTTGGTCTAAGTTCATCAATTCTGATTGATACGCACGCATCAAGTCAGGACAAGCAACCATCGTGATTTCATCGATTTCAAATAAACCGCGTACCCCTGTGCGATCGTCGCGTACACCCTCGATATCGCTGGAAAATCTATCGGGTGGCGCGACAACTATTGGTGCTGCAAGTTCATATTGACCATTCCCAGGACGACGCGCTAAAGGTTGTCCAGTTTGAGAAATGTCTTCGATGGTTATGAACATTGAATTTCGCAATGCCGTAACTGCATAAGTTGCAAATTGGGCATTGCCTTCGCGGTTCATTGTCAAGTTATCGTATTCTTCGAGAGTTTCATCTCCTCGACGAATTTGTACCTTGAAGTATTCACCTGTATTCGGTGGGGTAGACCCTTCTGTTCCTTCTGGTAACGCACGAGGTCCACTATCGCTAATCACGATTGTCATCGTGCCTGCTGCGACTTGTTCCGGACGCATACTAAACTGTAGCGAAGGACGATTGCCTCGACCAGTAATCCGAACTGAAGCAGGTTGCAGGTCTGGTGGTTTGGGGGCATTGGGTAACTGCGTACCAATACTGGTAATCCAGCAGCGACCACCACCATTCATAAAGTAGCCATAAACTGCAAAAGGCAAATAAGCATTGAAATCAGTAAAACCATCCGAATCGGGACGAGAAAAATAATTTAAATACTGTGTCCAGTTAGTAACAAGCATCGGCTTAAACAATTCAGCCCCATTGCGCACATCTTCAGTAAAGCCTACAAATCCAGCAATTGCCGTACTAACACCTTCGATTGGACGACTACCTCGGTCTATTTCTTCGATATAGACACCCGGAGCAGAATAATCCACTCTTGCCATAAAAATATCTCCAATGTAAAAATTTAATCAACCATCTGTCTAAACGCGATATATCGCGATTTTACGCATAATTTCGCGTCTCTACGCGGGATTTAATGAGATTTCTTTGAAGGTACAGCTTGAACCATCTACCAAAGCATTGACTTGAAGGGGCAAATATCCCGGACTGTTGATTTGTAATACATAGTTACCATTACGAAGTTCTTCAAAGTAGAATAACCCCTGTTTATTGGTAGTAGTTGATTCTTTAGTTCCGATCACCTCAACTTTTGCTTCCTTCATCGGTAAATTGGTAACAGCGTTTTTGACTATTCCTGCGACTACTACCCGCTTGGTGAAACTTTCAATACTTCCATTTCTATGAACACTTGCATTTTCCAGTTCAAGTTCAGGTTGAAAATTATTGTCTACTCCGATAGTTCGTTGCCAAACTAAATATACTGGCGATACTTGCGGCACTACAGGAACTGTCACCATCAGATACAAAGCTGGGCGTAAAGCGATAGTTAGTGCACTCCACAAAGATCCAGCTTCAATTTGCGGTTCTACAGCAACCGTCATATTCAAATTTCCATAACCGCGCAATTCGGGAACCAGAAACTCTTCCTTGAGGGCACGGTGGCGTAGTAGTACACCTAAAGCTTGCGAAAGCAGGTAATGCTCACCTAAAGCCGTCCGATCCCAAGCCGTTAGTAGCATAGAAACATCAAACCAGGTCGCAGACCAATTCAAAGAAGCAGTTTGCGTAGATTTTTCCAGCTTGCTTTCAACCTGCCTAGCTTCTGTCAGCTTGCGTTCAACTTGCCTTCCCGAATGTTGGATTTGCTTACTCTGACGAATGTCATAAACGTACAAATTGAGAATCGGTCCTCCACCTTCTTCTTTACGATTACTTGGATGACTAAACTCAATTTGCTCCGTACTAGAAAGCGATGTTCCTCCAGCGATAATTTCTGCTAGGGTTTGAAGAATATAAATAATCATGTAAGCATGATGTCCATACTTGCTACTAACGCTTCTATTGATATGTCTAGGTTATATGAATGCAAACTCTTCTGGTAATTAGACTTTTGTCGAGATTTCGTCCAAACTCAAAATCATTTATTTGTTACAAGTAATAATAACGTAATATTAAAAATTGTTAAGAAATATTAATAAAGCCTAAAAATATTGTTTTTGGCTGCATAAGGAAATTTAAGCATCTCCTAAGTAGAAGTAAAGGAAAACCAGAATTTACTATCAAAGTGAGTAAAGCTATGAATATCAGCTTCTCTCCTAAAAAACAAAAAAGTAACTGCCATGATTTACACGCATTTGATACAGAAACTTTTATTGGGTTACAAGCAGAACAACTTACCTTTCATGAGCCAATTTGCTTTGTCCGTATATTTTACTATAACCCTTCGTTAAAAGCATTTAAAGAAAGAATCGAATACGCAGATAATCAACCTAGCTTTTCTCAACAAGAAATAGCATATTTACGCTCGGAAGCTTGGTTAACAGATTTTCCTCATGTTTGGAATGTACATGAATTTCAACTTGCTCTGTTTCCAAAATATTTTTCTTACATTTGTCCTATCCGCTATACAAATCAAAAACCAGAATATGTTCAAATAATCACTCACACACCTCTTGCGGAGAAATCGCGGTATTACGTCACAAATGCAGCCCAAATGCTAAGTAAACATATAGATGTATGCTCAGATAATTTGCAGCAAAAGTCTAAGACTGAGATACTAGAACAGGTGCTTCATAAAGTCGGTCATCAATTGCGGAATAACATTGCTTTAGTCAAACTTTACGCACACAATTTATTTTTGGGCTTAAAAGATAATTCTTGGCGCGAGCAAGCAACAATCATTTGCGAGAGCGTGAATGATTTAGATACTAATCTCACCGATATAATATCCTGTGGTCAACAGTCTAATTTAAAAATAATTCCTCAAGACCTCAGAAGTATAGTAGACGAAAGTATAAAGTACTTACAACCGTTAATTAATCAAAAACAATTAAAAGTTAACATTCCTGATACATCTGCTACTTTACCTTTAGATAAGTTACAGATGAAGCAAGTGTTTGATAATTTACTTAGTAATGCAATTCATTTTAGCCCTAATTCTGGCATCATCACCTTTAGTTGGCAGGTTTTTTACGACGAAGTATTAATTAAAATTTCAGACCAAGGGCTAGGAATTTCACTCTTGGACATGCAAAAAATTTTCACCCCGTTTTATTCACGGCGCCCTGGTGGTACAGGATTGGGTCTAACTATAGCCAAAAAAATCGTATTAGACCATTGTGGAAATCTTTGGGCAGATAGTTTATCCGCAGGAGGGGCACAGTTTTGTTTGATATTACCTACTAAAAAGAAATATGACTAAGACGGGTTTCGATGGGCATCTCACAATATGGAAAAGATTATGAACAATAAACAAATTTCGATTTTACTAGTTGATGATGAAGAGCGTTTTCGTCAAGGCTTGCGAAGTCTTTTGGGTTTTTATAGCACTAGTGGTTCATTACCTGTGAATGTTGTAGGTGAAGCAGATTGTGTTGAGCAAGTTGTGAAATTAGCGATTCAAAAGAGTCCCGATCTAATTTTGCTCGATTTAGAATTGGTAAATAGTGATGGAATAACAGCTATGGAACGCTTGAAAGATATTTCTTACTCGGGTCGGGTTTTGGTTTTATCTGCCCACCAAGAAGATAAGTGGATTTTTCAAGCTATGCAAAAAGGCGCCGCTGGCTATGTTTTTAAAAGTCGTGTGGCAAATCAGCTTTGTGATGCAATTAATACGGTACTTAAGTCAGAAATTTATTTGCCACCGGAAGCGGCAAGTGGTTTTTTCCGCTGTTTTCAAGAAAATGCTAGTTCCGTTTATAAAGCGTCTTCGCAGTTACATCTAACCGAAAGAGAACAAGAAGTTTTACAATTATTGACTCAAGGCGCCTCAAACGAAGAAATAGCGAAAAATCTATATGTGACTGTCGCCACGGTCAAAGCTCATCTGACGAATATTTTTGATAAATTGAAAGTCAGTAGTAGGACTCAAGCAATTGTTGCTGCTATCAAATTAGGACTGGTTCAAGCTTAGTATTAATTGAGTGAATTTATATTATGTCTTCTACCGAATTATTTTACAAAGAGTACTCCTGTTCTCACAATGCTCACTTGGATTGCGAGAAAATAATAGAAACTTTGCAGGAAGTCAAGGGCGCCAAGTTTTGTTTTGAGTGTGGTTTTCCGACAATTTTACCAGAGGAAGCTGAGATTAAAGGGTATAGGGGTAGCTATCGGGTAACAAAGTTTCTCGGCGTACGGGGTTTTGGACGTTTATATTCGGGTATACAGCTAAAAGACAAACAGCCAGTAATTATTAAAGAGTACTTGTTACCTAGTCGTACTTTTAACCAAGATGAAACATTCAAACGTAAGGAAGCTTTTAAACGTGTAGGAGGGATAGATTTAGCAGATAATCGAGTTCAAAACTTTCGCTTGATTCAAACCTGGGAAGCTATTAGCCCCGAAAGAGGAGAAAGCTGTTATTTAATTACTAAAGATGTACAACCATCCCAAACGCTGAGACAGTACTTAAAGCAAAATGGTGCAATGACGCCGGAACAAGTCCGTGAGTTGTTGAGTGAGGTGCTACAAACTCTAGAATTTCTTCACTCCCAAAAGCTGCGTTTTTCCTCGAATCAAGTACAGCGGGGTTTAGAGCATGGCAATATTAATTTAGATAGCGTATTAATTAAAGTCGAAAATAAACAAAGATTTGTAGTGTATCTATGTGATCTCGCTATCTGGGAAAACCTATTTATTCCCCCTAGCATTCTTCAACCTGCAGCTAAAACTCGGGTGCAGGATTTAGAATCTCTAGGGTTAGTAGCGTTCCAGTTATGGGTTGGGCAAACGCAGCTTGACCCCAAAAACAATCAAACATGGCCCGATAATGATAATTATTTAAAACAGTTTATCTATCGTCTGCTTTCTTTCAATACTCCTTACGGAAGTGCAGAAATTGCGCGACAGGAACTGCTAAAACTTCCTCAACCCGATGAAAGTGATAATCTACGCCCATCTTCGGACTCTCAAGAACAGAAAAAGCGCTTTCCTAAAAAATATTGGTTATGGCTGGGAGTGCTGGCTTTTTTATTGCTGGGAGGCACTATATGGTATTACTTTTGGCAGAGTTTCAAACTAGACGAAGGTCAGAATGCAGAATGGCAAAGACTTGTACAAAATTTCTCTGAAGTAGATAACGTACCTTCAGGAAAATTTACTTACGCAGGAGAAAAGGATGGTACTTGGAGTTATATTTTGGAACAGAACGCTGAAAATGACGAAACGAAATTAAAGAATATCTTAACCAATCCAAAACCAGATGCAAAAGTAACATTTACCTATAAAAAAATTCCGTCTAACGATATCACAAAAGTTAGTCAACCTATAGAAGAAGTGCAAAAAGAAAAAGGTACAATAGACTTTGCAATAACAACTTTATTCGACAACAACATTACACATGATATGAATTCAGAACAAGTTGCTTATGATGGTTTATTGGTGTTTATTGCATATAGTAATGGCGACTTTAGTCTCCATAAAAAATTGGATGGTAAAATCTCTCTTAAAGACCTGCGTGGCATATATACAGGCAAAATTATAAATTGGGATCAAATTAACAAAAATGCTCCTCCTCTTGCAATTGAACCTTATGTCCCAACTGAACCAGAAGCGATACAGCAATTCAAAAAGCTAGTTCTTGAAAACAATTCAGAGGACATAGCTTTATTTGATAAAATTACCAAAACTCGAACCAAAGAAACAGGTGATACCCAAAGACAGATTAGTACTGCAAACTCTAAGTCACAGACTGGTATTATAAGTTTCGGTATCTTTAGTAAAACTTGGCATCAGTGTTCGGTTTATCCCTTAGCAATAGTCAATGATCGCAACCAAACGATTCAACCGCTGTTAAATCACGCTACGAAACAACCAATTGAACCTTCAGATTGGTTGTGCGCTCGACCAGATTTTGATCCTACAAGATTTAAGCCAAATGAAACACCAAATTATCCTTTGTATCCTTTGGGATATCCTTTGTATGTAGTGTATCCTAAAGACAATACTCGTCAGTTAGGAGGTTTTATTTTTGCTCAACTGCTACAAACCCTTCAAGGTCAGTGTTTACTTAATAAGGTAGGTCTTGTCCCCTTACAACCTATGCCTAATGATATAAGAAATGATGCCTGCAAATCGGTGCCCTAACCCTAACTGCGAATATTTTAATCGTGCTTTGCCAAACAATGCCAAGGTATGTCCTTGGTGTTCGACTCCTTTGGGTAATGTCATTCCTTCTACACCAAGTAACCCAATCAACTCACAACCAGCTCAACCACAAGCACCAATACAGGAACAACCAAGCTATCAACCTCCTCCTTACGCAACACAATACCAGCAGCGCGAATACTCACCCCCAACACCCCCTGTTTACAACGCAACTCCTCCAAGACTGCCAGTTTTGAAACTTGTCCACTCTACCGGTAGAGAGTTTCAATTGAGGAGTGAAGGTGGTTCGATAGGGCGTAGAAGTCAAAATATGCCAACTCCACCAGAAATTGACCTAACTGGTATTTCTCACGAAGGAATTGTTTCTCGACGCCATGCCCGTATATTTTGGGACTGGTCGCAAAATGCTTATATGATTGTTGATACCAGTACAAATGGTGTTTATTTAAACGGTAATCTTCTTAATTCCGGTGTATCTTACCGCATACTCAACGGTGATTCTTTACAGCTTGGTCAAGATGGTCTAGTGACTTTTACGATCGCAGTGATGTAATTATACCCCACATGTAGAGACTTAATTTATTAGGTTTTACAATACAGGCTACGCGATCGCAACCTAAATATCTGGTTTTGTTGATAATTGAGAATTAAAATCCGAGTATCTACAAGTTAGACCTTTGGCTACTTTTGATTCTGATGCTCTGCCTTTAGCCTAGATTTAATAGCAGATGCGGTACATTAGATTCCCGACAACTTTTACGAAGTCGGGAATCTGAACATCGCGTTAGAAATAAACATAACAATTATGGACTTAGAGAAAACAGAAGTCTTTTACACACCTCTTGGGGACGTTGGTGGAACCGGAGGATATGTTGGTATTTCAGCAGTATCTAATCCAAGCAGAGTATCCTCATATGCAGAACGATGTCTTAAAGACTCGCTTTTGTTAAATACACTCACCCGCAGAGTGTATGAACTGTTACTTGAAGATATTCGTAATCAGCGAGAGAGAGTAAGTAACTACGGTCAAAAAAGGTGGTTCTGATGGCAGGTAGTAATAATAGCAACATTACTCATGAACTAAATTATGTTACAACCAATCGGTTTTATATCGAGATCGAAAGCGCTATAGCAGCGTCTTTCACTGAATGTTCAGGACTAGGCGCCCAAATTCAGAAAAAGGTTATCCACGAGGGAGGTGTTAACGACCAACAGAGGGTGTATTTGGGACAAGTCCAGTTTAATGACGTGACATTGAAGCGGGGTGTTACTGACCATCCAGGTTTTTGGAATTGGATAAGTGAAGTTTTTGATGAACAGGGAAAAACATCTCGACGCAATGTAAATATTTTGGTTTTTAATCAAGCAGGTGAAACGATGATGAGTTGGACACTTATTGGTGCTGTTCCTATTGGATGGAAGGCGCCTGCATTGCAAGCAGATGGAAATGCAGCAGCAATTGAGGAATTAACTTTAGCTTATGAAGGTTTACAATTCGGGAAAGAAAAAGGTGGAGGTAATAAGACAACACGGATAATGAAATCAGGATTCTTTGAGTCTAAGTAATACCAAAATAGAACTATATGGATATTCAACCATTGGCAAGTAAAGTCAATAGACTCGGCTTAGCTGAATCTTTATGCCAACCCAATAGATTAACTTTGACGCAAGAATCTAATCATCGTCTCAGTAATTCCGCTTCTCCTATTGCTAAGTATACACCGCTAACTATATCAAAATTTTTATTGCCAAGTCATCAAAACAATAAATTTTTAAACACCGATTCTTTAGCAAATTTGAATTATTGGAATGATAGTGATGGAAATATTGATTTATTTCCCGAACTAGAAAGCTACTCTCAAAATGAGGACATAAGTACTAATAGTGATGATGTATTATCAGTTCGTCATCAAAGTAGTGTTAATAACAATGAACTAGCGGAGACATTAAGTTCAAATAATTTAGGTGATTTAGATACACCTCTGGGTAAAAAAGCAAACAATAAACCCAAATCTCAGAGAAAAACAAAATCCAAACCGACATCAGATTCTAAACCTCAACCAAAAAAAACAACCAAATCCTCCAAGACTAATAAGAAGGGTAAACATGAAGTTTCACCATTACAGCAAGCTTCAAACCAGACATTTAACCCGACAACACCGAATTTAGAAACAACCGCATTAGTTTCTGAGCAAACGATACCACTTCAAGAAGAAGTTTCACCATTACAGCAAGCTTCAAACCAGAAAAATAATGCTATCGCACCAAATACAGAAACAACGGTGGATGTTTCTGAGCCTACAGCATTATCTCAAACTTCGGAAGTTTCACCATTACAGCAAGCTTCAACTCAAACATTTAACCCAACAACACCAA
>NZ_JCACKO010000158.1:0-5394 GCF_059505445.1 Brasilonema angustatum
TATTCACAATGCTTCTAGTACCGTTCCAGCCTCGTAAATTGGCAAAGGTATTGACGTATGGAAAGCTCTTCTAGATGAAGGGCTTTTTACATTTGACTGAATAAGCAACAGAAAATTTTACTATCATTCACTCAATGGGAGCAAAATCTTCCGCTACCACGCTCGCTTTTGTTGTTCACGTTTTAGCTACCCAAAACGCTTCTTTTGGCAAAATATCACTTAAAGACTAGTGATTAAAAATTAAATATGCATATCTTTCATAATATAAATGCATAATCGTCATAATCAATAGAGTTTTGATATCACCTGTGTCAAAAAGTTTTAATCATCTGGTGATACAGCGCTATTGAGAAGGGAGCCAGTGCGTTGCGGTGAGGTAGCGCCGACGCCACATGCCTCTGTCGGGAAACCCTCCTGCAGCAGTGGCTCGTCTTGGGGAGGCAGTGCGTTGCGGGGGTTTCCCCCAGGAGCGACTGCCGAACCCCGAAGGGGTGAATAAGGGCGCAAATGACGGGTTTCCCACGCCAAGCGCGACTGGTGGAGCGCGTAGCGTATCCGGAGGACATACCTGTATCTCCTCCATCAGACCCTGTTGCAACGGCCTAGCCGTGCCGTAGCCATAGGGAGGCAGCCGCTTGATATCGTGTCCGGTTAAAGACTTATCATTAAGACTGCAAGGGATCAGGGGGAAGGGAGCACCGGAGAAAGGGTTTTCGGTTTCTGCATAGATTTAGGAATAATAACTAATCAACCGGACTTGATATGAGTAGGTTTTCCACGCCAAGCGCTGGCTCCCGTTGTAGCACAAGGGCTAGGAACTGTAACTTAATTGTTAGACAAAGTTGGACTTTATTAGACTATTTGTCCACGTGCTATATTTGTGTTAACGCGATAACCAAGCGAAAACTTTTAAGGCTTGAGAACCTGAACAAAACTCTTAAGAGTAATCCTACCTGTAACAAGGCGGTTGAAAAAACCAGAAACCTTAATAGGATCGAAAATAATGGAGTAGAGTAGCAAAGTTTCTCAGAAAACACAATAAATAGGATAAGTTCTATCCGAATTTAAGCCTGTGGACTGGTTTGATGCCGACATCTCCAGGATGAAGCAGGAAGCAATCTGGGCAGTGTCTAACAAAGTCTAACTTTGTCTAGTTTTGTCCTAGTGTTGTAGAACGGTGTTTTGCCTCCGGAGCCACTTCTGTGCGGAGAGAAGTTTGAGCGGAGGTTTCCTCCGTAGACGCTTTGCGGCTTGCCGCAGGCATCAAAGCTTCGGAGGGTTCCCCCCATTGAAGAATGTGGCGTCAGGCGAGTGCGTATCCCCTCGACCAGACGCTCCGCTAAGACCGCAGGTGTACCGAAGGCATACGTCAAAGGTGGAGAGAACCCCGTTATTACCGAGCCGAGGGGGAGTAAGACCAACAAGCTCAAAGGTGGAAAGGCATCTGTCAATGACGCCCCAAGCCTACACGCTTACTGTAAGGGAGCGTGTAGGTAGTTACTCAGTTCTGTTCACATTATTGCTATTAAACGGAGAAGGGGGGATTCGAACCCCCGTTAGGTTGCCCTAAAACGCATTTCGAGTGCGCCGCATTCAACCACTCTGCCACCTCTCCAGAGGCATGATAAGTCCATCATAATAAGCTTATCATGCATGTGCGAGTTTTTTACAAAATAGATGTTTTGTTTTCACCTGCTGGGATAAATGTCTCAAACTGTCCGTTGGGCGTCCACTGGATAGCGCCATCTTTACTTGTAAAGAATAATTTGGTCTGAGTTTTGCTCAATTCAGATAGTGTTTTTTGGTCAACATTGGTGGTGGTTGCGATCACCACCTGCGGTTGCAGGACGGGAATTAATTCTTTTAAAGACTCACCCGGACACCATAAGACTTGCGGACGCACTACACGTCCACTATTCAGAAGTCTAAGCACTTCAGTTGTTTTTGTCTGACCCACTAACAGCCAATTTTGCCCGAAAATTTGCAACTGTAAGACGGGCAATTGGTTGTTGATTAATTGCGCGACTACCGAACCAGTAGTGATAGTTTGACCAACTGATAAAAATTGGTAAATCCCTTTACTCTTTTGCAGTTCCTTTTGAATGACTTGATTGGTTGTCTCATTGTCAGACGTGGGAGAATAGTCATAGAAAATTCCAATCGGTAAACGTTGCAATACCTCCAACCAAGCATTATTGCCATTGTGTTGAAAATCAGAAGCGATCGCCCAATCTACTTTGTTCACAGCTTGCTGTTGTAAAAACGGCAGTATAGTGAAGCGTCCCGTACCTTCATCTCCACTATTTATCAGTGTGACCTTCCCTTTATCTTGAATCACTAAAACTGGTTCTTCGCCAGCTGCTAACACTGTTACCCGAAACACGGTGTTTGCAGAATGCCAAACAGGGATAACAACCAAACCCAATGCAATTATCGCAGAAAACCACCACCGCTGTTGCCACCAACGCACCACCCATGCCAGGATAATCAATATATACATTGCCAGCATCTGACCAAGGGATATGCTACCTACAGCAACTGTACTTCCTGGTAAGCTGCCAAAAAATTCCACCAACTTTAGCAGCCAGTGGGTTGGATGATATAACAAATTAGCCAAGCTGCTTCCAAGCTCTGGTGAAATTAAGCTGACTAGAGCGCTTATCATTCCACCGATACTGATGATCGAAATAAAAGGTGTGGAGATAATGTTAGCTGGTAAAGTGTAAATTGCTACTACATTAAAGACGTACAATAAAAGAGGTAATGTCCAAATTGCAGCGGCTAGTGGAACTGCAATTGAAGATGTGATCATAGGTGGCAACCAATCAAAACGTTTTGTGATTGGGGATACTGTCACAATTAACCCCAGTGTTGCCAGAAAACTGAGTTGAAATCCCAAATCCCAAATCCACAGAGGATTAAAGAGCAATAATAAAACTGCTGCAACCAATAATGAACCTAATTGTTTTACTTTGCGCCTTAATCCTATTCCAATAAGCGCGGCAAAGCCCATAATTACGGCTCGAAGTACCGATGCTTGTAAACCTGTTAAAGTTAAGAAAAGAAGCAGAGCTATGCTCCCGAGTATAATTTGGGTTCCCTTTTTTGCTTTTGATGTCAATCCTAGAATGACACCTAAAATTAAGGATGTTTGAAACCCTGAGGCGGCTAAAGCATGAGCAAGTCCCACCTGCACAAAACGGTCTTGGGTTTCGTAAGGTAAATCAACGACTTTACTACCCAAAACCATTGCACTTACAAGTGGACCTTCTGGAACACCTAACGAACGAACTTGCGATCGCACAATTCGTTCTCGAACTTTCCACCATCCCCAAGTTTCTCCTTCATCCAGAATATTGACTTGCCGTCCACTCAAACCAGCAAACGCACCTTCTTGCTGGAGAAATTTTTGAAAATCAAAAGCACCGGGATTTAATGGTGGTTTTGGTTTGTACAAAACGCCAGTCACAGCAATTTGTTGACTGGGATGCAACCCAGTCGTTTGAAGTAAAGGCATAGTCACATATAACTTTCCTGTGACTCCTTTACTTGTACCAGCTGGGCCATTCTCATTTTTAACCTCATTAAGCTCAGTTGCTTGTAACCACAACTGTCCACGCTGACTCCGAGTCATGCGGGGTTTACTAAGCACCTTACCCCGAATAATAAAAAGTTGTTCTTGATTATTGGCATTTTCTGACGGGAGGAATTTACTGATATCGTTGGCTTCTGGTATCGGAACTCGCGATTGAAAATATAAACTAGCCAATAAACCTACTACGCCAGCAATCAGCCACACTCTAGGGTGAGGAGTGGTTTGCGATAATTGTGGCGCTGTCTTAGTCTTTGCTTGGGAATTATCCTTTTTTGGCAGATGTTTCCGTATATTAAGGCGTTGTCTTGCAAAAAAGATAGCTCCCGCTACTCCCAAACCGAATACCCAAAAGCCACCCCACGGAACTGCTGTAAACAGTAATCCTAGAATGTAGCCAAGACAGATTATGACACCACTTACCTGATTCATCAGAGTTTTTGGACAAACACCTGGCAGATACAATTTGTAGCTATGTAGACTAGAAGCTCAAAAAGTTTTCTACGCAAGAAAACTACTATGTTAAGCCTGCGTAGATAAGCTTTATTTGTATAGCCCCAGACTTCCAGTCTGCAAGTGCATCACAATTTTGGCAATAGGTTTACCAAAAACTCATACCAGTAGTGCGTCTAGTCTCAAATGTTGGGTTTTTACTAGATTTTTCACAAAAGAAGCACGGGACAACCTTTATCCGTGAGTTAGGTTTTAAGGTTTTCTTTGAGGTCATTAGTGAGCCTGCACTATACTTACTGACTTATTCAAAAGCGGAAAACCTAGCTTTTCTCGCTGTTCCACATATAATTGTGCGACCTTCCGCGCTAAAAGTCGAATTCTTGCAATGTAGCGAACTCGCTCTGTTACAGAAATTACTCCTCTGGCATCTAGTAAATTGAAAGTATGTGAACATTTCAAGACATAATCCAACGTAGGTAAGACAAGTCCACGTTCAGTCAATTGCTGCGCTTCCTGCTCGTACATATTAAACAATGTAAGCAGCATTTCCGGATTTGAGGCTTCAAAGTTGTAAACACACTGCTCAATCTCTCCTTGCAGGTGAACATCTCCATATGTGATGTTGTCCGTCCATTGAATCTTGGTGATTGCTTCTACTCCTTGAAGATACATCGTCAATCTTTCCAAGCCATAAGTCATTTCAATAGACACTGGACGGCAATCAATGCCTCCGCATTGCTGGAAGTATGTAAATTGAGTGATTTCCATTCCATCTAACCAGACTTCCCAGCCAGTTCCCCAAGCTCCTACTGTTGCATCTTCCCAATTATCTTCTACAAACCGAATATCGTGGTCTTCAGGACGAATTCCCAAAGCCCTTAAGGAATCAAGATAAATTTCTTGAATATTATTTGGCGAAGGCTTAATCAGAACTTGGTACTGGTAATAGTATTGGAAGCGATTGGGGTTTTCTCCGTAACGTCCATCAGTAGGACGGCGACAAGGTTCAACATAAGCGACAGCCCACGGTTCTGGTCCCAGGGCTCTTAAAAAAGTGTGGGGGTTTTTAGTGCCTGCTCCTTTTTCAATGTCGTAGGGTTGGGCAATTAGGCAACCGCGATCGCTCCAGAACTTATGCAATATAGCTATGACTGACTGAAAATTCACAACGACTTTTCCTTCATGAGTGGAAGTGCATCTCCCATTTTTGCCTAAACCCGTCACAGTAAGCAGTTTTGAGCACTCTCAAAAAATTCTCAAAAAAAGTTTCAGAAAATAGTTGACAGGCAAGAGTGGGTTCGCTATATTGAATAAGTGCCTGAAGCGCGGACACAAAAACAAGTCACCGC